>CAZCGS010000007.1:0-16724 GCA_964498505.1 uncultured archaeon | reverse complement strand
GTGCCTGCGCCGGTTCAAAGCGGGGAGTTCTCCCCTGCACCCCTAATAAAGGTGTCCCCTTTCCAAACCCCCAACTTTCCTGCACATGTAAGATGACTTATCTCCTTTCCAAACCCTCATTTTTTTCAATCCTGCAGAAAATCCGGCCCCCTGCAAATTTTTTTATATATTTTAAAAAACAATTTTATGGATGTAAAGCATCTTCTAATAATAGGAGTGCTTGCAAGCTTAGTGGTAACCTTTTCCGGCTGTACTTTGCCGGGTCAGGGTGGAGAGGAAGAAACCCCTGCAGTTACGCAAATGCCGAATGAAGGGATAATAATAGAGTACTTCGGACCTTCGGAAAGTTATATAATAGGTGGACAGGATGTTGAAGTAAAGGTAAGGGTAAGGAATGTTGGGCAGGCTAACGGAACTATCGAGGACATTCAATGGCCTCCATCTTTATATGAGATATTTCAGGGTTACACGGAACCTACAGGATGTAAAAACACAATGTTGGCTCCTCCAAACCCAGATAAAAAGCAAGAGGGAGAATCCTGCGAGGCAAGTACGGGTAGTTTAGCAACAAAGTCAGTCCAAGCCCAAAAAACCTACAGCGGAGAAGGATTCAAGGTTTCTGTGAAGTATACCTATACAACGAAAGCCCAAGTCCATATTCCGGTTTATTCAACAGCCATAGTAAATAAAAAAAGAAGAGATGGAACATTACCTTCTTATTCGCCACCGACAGAAAATACCTATGCTCCAATAAAGCTTTACTATGAAGGGGATGCTTATTTGGAAGCCCCTAGTTCTGGAAGCAAAGAATATACGGAGAGTATTAGAATCCAAAATGCCGGCTCAGGAAGATTGGATGTTGATGAATGGGGAAGACAGTATGTTGAAAAAATAGAGGTAACAACTCCGATAGGAGGGACGAAAAAGATACAGGTTGAGTGTAACCAAGTGGCGGATGAGGTGAATAATAAGTGGAGAGTAAATAAGTCTAAAGTTAACCAGGTATGTAAACCATACGGAGATGGCGGAGAAGTAGAGGATGATGTAAGCAAAATATGTAGAACAGGCGACGAAGAAGTTAATGTAACCTGTTATACTGGTAAGGGATGGGCTACTATTACAGATATAGATTGCAAGAAGGGTCCAACCTTAAGTAAAGGATACTGCAAATTCAAAATAAAAATAAATAATGCTGATAATAATATACCGGCTGAAACAACTCTACCTTTAACTATAAAAGCCACCTACACCTACATTGTTGAAAAATCTTCCAGCATAACCATAAGACCTTAGCAAATTTAATTTTTTGATTTTTTAATTTTATGCAAAGAATTTTGAGAATAACTCTGCAGGGATTTAAATCCTTTGCAAGAAAAACAACCATACCTTTGGAAAAAAATTTTATTTGTATTGCTGGCGCAAACGGCTCCGGGAAATCAAATATATGCGATGCCTTCCTCTTTATTTTCGGTAAGAGCTCCTCGAGGTTAATGAGGGCGCAGAAGCTGGAAGATTTGATTTTTAAGGGCTCTGATAAAAGGAAGGGAGAGGATGAGGCTATAGTTGAACTAGAGATAAATAATAAAGATAAGGTTCTCCCTTATGAGGAAGAGAGGGTAAGGGTTGAGAGAAGGATTTCAAAAGAGGGAGTTTCAAGTTACAGAATAAACGGAAAAATAGTTCCGAAGCATAAGGTTGTCGAGCTGTTTAGAGCTTTAAACATTTCTCCGGAGATGCACAATGTTATTTCTCAAGGAGAGGTTACGAGAATCCTTGAAATGGATTCAATAGAAAGAAGAAAAATAATTGATGATTTGGCGGGAATTGCGGAGTTTGATGAAAAAAAGAAAAAGGCTGAAAAAGAATTGGAAAAGGTGGAGGAAACGCTAAAAGAGCAGAAAATCATTTTAGAACAAAAAGAGAAAATGTTTGCCGATATAACAGTAGAAAAGAAAAAGGTTGAGGCATATAACGATTTAAGCAAAAAAATAGCCCATCTAAAATATTCCATTCTGGTAAAAAAACTTGAGGATGCTAAGGAGAAAGAGAAAAATTTAAAAGAAAGATTGGAGAAAATTTCTAAAAAAAGGGAGGATGTAGAAAAAGAGATGGAAACTATTGATTTTAAGCTAGAGGAGCTTGAGAAGGAGCTAAAAGATTTGGTATCGAAAGTATTTACATTGAGCAGGGAAATGCCTTTGTTGGAAAAGAAGGAGAGCATAAGGAGCAAGTTAATTGAGAAGCGGAATGCGATTGAGTTTAACCTGAGGGAAATTGGAAGGATTAAGGAAATGGTGGAAAGAATTAAGGCAAGCAATTTATCGATAGTTGCAAGAAAAATCCTAAATGCCGGAATAGAAGGAGTTTACGGGACTGTTTCCGAGATAATAAAGGCAAGGGAAGGATACGAGCTGGCAATAGAAGCTGCTTTGTTGGGAAGGTCTAACGATATCGTTGTTAAAGATATGGAAACAGCTATTAAATGCATAGAATATCTGAAGGAAAATAGGATAGGGAGGGGAAGATTTTTGCCGATAGAAGAAATCCCTAAGCCCGACCTAAAAGAAATCAAAAAGGATGAATCAGTTTTAGGCTTAGGAATAGAATTTGCGAAGTACGATAAAAAATTTGAGAAGGTTGCAAATTGGTTGCTTGGAAATACTTTGGTAATTAAGGATATTAAGGATGCCAAAAAATACAGGGAATTTTTTAGGGTTGTGAGTTTAGACGGTTCCCTATTTGAAAAATCCGGAGCGCTATTCGGAGGTTATTACAAAAAGCCTGCTATAAACCTAATAGGTGAGTATGAAAAAGAAATTGAGAAGTTTGAAAAGGAGAATGAAAGGTTAAAAAAAGAGATAGAGGAGCTTGAGAAGGTTTATGAAGAAATTTTGGCAGAAGAAGAAAGGGAGAAGGGAAAATATAGGATATTTGAGGAGGAAAAGGAAAAAATAGAAAATGAGATTAACGAGCTGAGGAAGAAAAGAAGAGTCCTGCTCGAGAAAAAACTTAAATTCCAGGAGGAGGAAAACAGCATTAAAATAAGGCTGGCGAAGGTAGAGGTAGAAATCGAAAATTTAAAGAAGGAAGAAATTGAAAAATTTGAAAAGGTTATAGACAAGCCGATTCCAGAAATGCAGAGAGAAATTAGAGAATACCAGGCTGAGATAAAAAGGTTGGGACCTTTAAACATGAAAGCTATTTCCGAATACGAGAAGATGAAAAAAGAATATGAGTCCCTTAAGGAAAAGGTTGAGAAGATTTTGCAGGAAAAGTATTCCATTTTAAAGGTTATTGAGGAGGTTGAAAGAAAGAGGAAGGAAGCCTTTTTCAAGGTATTTAATCAGGTCAATGAAAAGTTTAGAGAGTTATATTATAAATTCTGCGAGGGTGAGGCAAGGTTAGAATTGGAGGAGGAAGGTAATATATACTCGGGGCTTATTATAAAAGCAAAGCCTAAAGGCAAAAAGATGTTAAGTATAGATTATTTATCCGGAGGAGAAAAGGTGTTGGTTGCCTTATCCTTGCTTTTTGCCATTCAACTATTTAAGCCCTGTCCTATATATATAATGGATGAAATAGATGCCGCTTTAGATAAAATAAACTCAAAAAAGGTTGCAGAGGCGGTAAAGGAGTTTTCAAAAAAATCCCAATTCATCCTAATAACCCACAACGAAACAACCGTAAAATATGCGGATATCATTTACGGTTGTGTTATGGAAGACGGAGTATCCAAGATTATAGGATTGAAAATAAACCAAAGACCATGATAACCATTATAGAAAATTGTTTGGATTGGGAGGATGCATTAAAAGAGATTATCATTCGGGAAGGTTTGGATCCGAAGAACATAGACTTGGAAAAACTTTCCCACACCTTCTTAGAGTATATAAGGAGAATGGAAGAGCTGAACTTTTCGGTTCCGGCAAGGTTTATTCTGGTAGCAGCTATCCTCCTTAGACTAAAATGCGAAAGTTTCTTCGGAAGGACGGAAGAGGAGGAGAGAAGGGAAGAAGAGAAAACGGAAGAGATAATTGATTTCAGCGATGTTCCGTTTATCTCTCCACCTTTAACCAAACCTCCGGTAAGGAATGTTTCATTTGAAGAGTTGGTAAGCACCCTTAGAAGGATTATTGAAGAGAAGGAAAGAAGGGAAATGAAAAAAAAGGTCCTTGAGGGAAAAATAGACCAGTTTAGAATAGAAGAGGGAATAGATTATGAAAAATTGATAATAGAGGAGTTAAAGAAAATAAGGGAAAAAATCATCAGATTTTCGGAAATATGCGCTAAGAAAACATTGGAAGAAATTATAGTTTTATTCATAGCATTGCTCCACATAGCAAATTCGGGGATTGTGAGGATAGAGCAGGAAGAGATATTCGGGGAGATCCATATACATGTGCAAAAGGATTTATAACTGGGTTAAAAATGGTGCAGAAATTCATACTTTCGTTCGAGTTCTTTAATAATTTTTTCTTTTGTTTTCTTAGGCAAACCCTTCCTTCTTTTTATCGATTGAACAATTAATTTTTCTATTTTTGAAATACTGTCAACCTTCGGTATAATAACATAGTCGGCACCAAATTTGTATAATTTTATCGCATCTTTTATATCGTCTGCAGTCAAAAATACCGGCAAATCTTTATTTTCTTTTTTACACCTTTTTATTAGAATATAATTGGCTTTTTCGTTCGGCACTGTGGAGATTACGAAAGAGGCCTTGTCCAAATTAAGCTTATCCAGAACCTCCTCATGCATAATATCACCGAATACACAAAAAATCCCTCTGTTTATCAACTTGCGAATAGCATCAGGGTTATGATCAACAACTATAAATTTCTTTTTCATTTTGATGAGTAAATCTACAAGATGCATTCCCATGGTATGGGCGCCGCATACAACAATATGGTTTTTAAACTCCTTCTCGGAAGGTAGCAATTCTAATTTTTTTGCATGCTCCACCCTATCTATAATATCAAGGAAAGGTTTCACCTTTCTGTATAAAGATTCTTTATACTCGATGAGATATGGAGTAAGGATAAAAGAGAGAATAGCAATTAATCCAATCTCCGAGAATGTATCAAAGGAAATTATTCCTTTAGCGTAGGCAAAACTTGCAATAATAAGAGAAAATTCAGAGATTTGCGATAGGGATAGTGAGGATGAGAATGATATTCTGGATCCATAGCCCAAATAAGAAGAGGGTAAATATATGGAAAGAGCTTTTATACAAGTTGCTACAAAGAAAAGAATGGCTATTTCGGGCAATATATTTGCGCTCGGAATTCCGATTTCCAGACCTATAAAAACAAAAAAGAATATAAGAAAGAAATCTCTAAGAGAGGTTATCCTGCTCGCTATCTCTATGTTGTACGGATATACAGCTAACGATAACCCAGCCAAAAATCCGCCTATGACAACAGAGTAACCCAAAAAATAAGAAATTAGGCAGAATAGGAAGCAAACCGAGAGTGCAAATGTAAATAAAAGTTCCGGAGAATCTGAAATAAATTTTAAAAGCTTGGGGAAAAATATTTTGTTACACAACATGGCAAAGAGGAACAATCCAATGCCAAAAATTACGGAAAATATCAAATTTATTTCTGTGTATGCAGAGAAGCCGGAAATGAATGCCAAAAGAAACACCGCAATTATGTCTTGGGCTAACAAAATGCCCAGTACATACCTCCCATATAAAGAGAATAGCTCTTTTCTATCTGAGAGAAGTTTTATTACCAGCATGGTGCTACTAAAAGACATAGCGATAGAAACCAAGAAAGATTCTATTACGGTTTTATTGAATACCGCCTGACAAAGGAAAAAAGATAGAGAAAAGATGAACAGCATCTGAACTAAAGTAACAAAGATTACATGCTTTCCGAGATTTTTAAGTTTTTTGATATCCAATTCCATTCCAACAATAAATAAAAGGAAGGCTATACCCAACTCGGAGAGAGAAAGAAGAATTTCTCTACTCTGAATGAGGTTTAATCCGTAGCCCCCGAGCACCAATCCCGATAAAATATACGCTATTATTGTAGGCTGTCTTAATAATTTTGTTATAAAGCTAAGGACAAATACCATTCCGACTATCAAACCCACTTCAAAAAATAGCGGTAACTCCATAATATTAAAGTTTTTTCAGAATTTAATAATTATGTTTGAAGAGAATGTGTATAATATTTTTTCGAAAGTCGCTCAAAGTTTAGGCTACAGTAAGGTCCATGGAGTAATTTTAGCTGCTCTCTTTTTAAATAAGGAGCTTTCTCTTAAGGAGCTCGCAAAGAAAACAAAGTATTCTTTATCTTCTATCTCCTTAAGCATAGATTTTTTAGAGCTTTTAAATCTGGTAGAAAAGAAGAGAAAGGCCAATAAACAGGTTTATGTTGAACTTAAGGGCGATATCCTTGTTGTTCTCAAGGACATTTTTTTGGCGAAAATTCTGAGAAGCATTGAGGAAAGCAAGCGGGAAATATTCAAACTCAAGCCCAAAAACGAGCAGGAAAAGGAAAAGCTGATAAGGCTGAAAAAAGAGATGGACAGGTTTGAGAAATACATAAAAGAACTTGCAAAGATAAGAATTCCGAAGCGGTAGTTTATGTATATTTCAGAGAGGATGAAATATTGTAGTTATTGTTTTTTAATCCGAACCAGGTCGGCATACCCTTTACCTTAAAGTTAAAACTTTCATTCCTCCAATAAAGATAATCCTCTAAGGCACTTTCTTTCACAAATTTCCCGTTCTTTACCGACTTTATAAAATCTATATTTACGAGGCTTTCTATTCCGCAGCATACGCTTGCGTTTAAATTGCCTTCAATTCTTTGGAGCAGGGAGGGGGCATTCTTGCTGTGAATGTAATAGCTCCCGCCGAAATAGGTAGCATTGTAATCTCTGTAAAGATGGTTCTTAAGATTCTCTATATTCCATGCTTCAAATGTTTTATTTGCCAGGACCAGAAGGGTAATTCCGTTCTTCGGATTACAACTGCTCACATTTATTAAAGTAATGTTTGAGGATGAGGTAACCAAGGTGAGGTTGTTTCCGGAACAGCTAATATTGCCGAAATACCAATCTCCAGGACTTACGGCAGGTATAGAACTATTATAGCTCCCTTCAAATTCCTTTTTAGTAAAATTGTTTTCGTACCAACTTCTTTCAATTTTGTTTGTTATTGCACCTTTAGAATAATAAAGGTAGAGCGGGTCTTCCAAGCCTAAAATTGGAACTTCTATACTCAAATTTTCTGTTTGGTTAAACAGGCATGTTTTTAATATTGCATCTCTAACCGTAAGGTTTAGGGAAAGGTTTACAGTTATCTTCCAAGGGTTATCCTGATAAACCCTTATTTTTGAGACAGAAATTTTGGCATTCACTCCCTGAAATTTCGCTATGCTATTCAGTTTTTCAATCCAGTAGGTTAGGGTTGCACCTTCCATCACAGAAACATTTTTTCCTTCGATACTGCCGTTCACCATCAACTCCACCAAATCCTTACTTGCATTTCCAGAAAAGTTTCCGGTCTTTGCTACATAGGAAATTAAAGCTGTTAGGGAATGATAACAGGCTATATTTGTAGCTCTTCTCAAATCCTCCTTTATACTCCTTACCAAATCGTTTATTGCCAGAATCCTATTTTTTTCGAGCTGCCTTTTTTCATATCCAGTCTCCAACTTATGCCAGGTTATGGTTGTAAAAAGAATTGCACCTACAAAAAACAATGCCAGAATAGAATATATAAATCCTTTCATAAAACTATTTGTTATGAGGCGCTTAAATACAATATTTTTGCTGGTTATGCTTTTTGCTTTGGTCAATCCAGCTTTTTCTATAGCTACAAAATACACCTCATACGATATAAAAGTGTTTTTGACAGATGAGAGCATAGTTAGGGAGGAAGTTAGTATCTCTTTTGATGATGTTAAGGAGGATTTCAGCTATTACATTATCCACAAGGCCTACAATATAGAAATATTTGCCGAAAAGGGAAAGTTGGATTGCAAGGTTAAATATATCGATTTTGGAACTCTTATCTCTTGCGAACATGCAAACAGCCGAAATTTCAAACTAAGTTTTGTAGTTCCGGACCTTATAAAAAGGAGCGGGAACCTTTACTATTACCAGGATAAATTTGTGGTTACAGAAATTACGGATTTTTTCTCCCTTAGGGTTTATTTGCCAGAAGGCTATATTTTGCCAGCAAACCTTTCCTTGAGCATGGCTCCTTTTTCTCCGGGATGGGGAACTTCGGGCTCTGATGGAAGGCATATTTTTGTAGAATGGAAGAAAAAGCCGAGGTTGGGGGATACTTACTATGTAGAGGTTTACTTTGAAAAGGCTAAGGAAAATCCTACCCATAAATACTACTCCCTCTTAGCTATTATAGGAATTTTTGCTCTTCTGTCCTTTTTCTTTTTTTATTCTAGGAGCGGTAACAAGGTTATAGGATATCTGAATGAAAATGAAAGGAGGGTGATGGATGTTATAAGAAGGCATGGAGGGAAGGTTAGCCAGAAAAAAATTTGTATAGAAACCGACTTTTCAAAGGCGCAGGTAAGCAGGATTCTGAAGGATATGGAAGAGAGGGGTTTGATCAGAAGAATAAAGAAAGGTAGAAGTTGCGATGTTATTCTTAAGGTATAGGATTTCAATTTAAAATTTTGTTATTTATTTTTCTATGGTAAAGGAGAGCAAACCCAAGGCGGGAAGCTTGCAGTTCTGGCCGAGGAAGAGGGCTAGGAGAATATATCCTCTAATAAAATACTGGCCCGGTAAAGGAAAATTCGATATTTTGGGTTTTGCAGGATATAAAGTTGGGATGCTGCAGGTATTTTTAAGGGATAACAAAAAGGGTTCTCCTACCTTCGGTCAGGAAATTTCCGTTCCCGCAACCTTAATAGAAGTCCCTCCTTTGCTGGTAATGGGCTTATGTTTTTATCAAAAAACTTTTTACGGAATGAAAAAGGTAAAAACTCTGTTATTCGATAAATTGCCGGAAGAGGTAAGGAAGAAGATAGAAAGGAAACAAAAGCTGCCGAAGAAGGAAATAAAGTTTGAACCTCCGGAAAAATATGATGAGATAAGGTTTTTAGTTTCTACCCAGCCTTGGAAGGCCGGGATAGGTAAAAAAACTCCCGAAATCTTCGAAATTGCAACTTCTTTAGAGGTTGAGAAGGCAAAAGAAAAATTGGGGAAGGAAATTTCTTTAGATGAGGTTTTTAAAGAGGGAGAATATGTGGATGTAACCTCAATAACCAAGGGTCACGGCTTTACAGGGGTTGTAAAAAGATTGGGGGTTAAAATTTTGGGAAGAAAATCAAAAAGAGGGCATAGAAGGATAGGGAGTATAGGACCGAGAGGGTATGGAAAGGTTATGTGGCAGGTTCCGAGACCGGGTCAATACGGCTTTTTCCAGAGAACGGAATACAACAAACAAATTTTAAAGTTCGGAAGGGATGCTAAGGAGATAAACCCTAAGGCAGGATGGAAAAATTACGGTTTGGTAAAAAGCGATTATGTAATAGTTAAGGGAAGCGTTCCCGGACCTACCAAAAGATTAATATTTTTCAGAAAATCAAAGGTTTACAGATTCTCACCCTTGGAAATTACGGATTTGGTGATAGAGTAAAAATTGAGCCGCAGCCGGGATTTTCTTGTAGTAGATAAAAAGGATGGTTTGGAAATGGAGCCTTTTTCAGGGTGCAGGGAAGGATTTCCCGCTTTGAACCCGGGACCTCCTCCTTACCAGGGAGGCGCTCTACCACTGAGCCACTGCGGCATAAAAAATTAAATACTAAAAGAACTTAAAATTTCATCTAATTTTTCTCTACCCGCTATTCTGTGCATCTTTGCAATCGTTTCCAAATATCTCATCAAATTAGTTTCTTTTTCATTGGTCCATTCGTCTATTGATTTCATTTTTAATATAAGACTCTTTATCCTTTCCAAGCATACTCTCAAAATTGCAGGGTCATAGATATAAGGAAGGGTTATGAGCAGCTCTAAGTATTTTGAATGATAGGAAGTTCTTTTGTTCCATACCTCTAACCTACTCTCAACCTCTTTTAACTCTTTCAGCAATCTTACCTGCTTATCCAATGCTTCCAAAATTTTAGCATAATTTTCCTTCAGCTCCTCTATATTTACTCCTTCTATTTTTGACTTGAGCATGCTTACCTCTTTTTCTACTCTCTTCAATCTTTCAATGTTCTCTCTTATCCAAGCCACACTTTGAGTAATGTAGCCGAACTCTTCCCTAAGCTCATTTACAAATTCCTTCATCTTCCTTTCTTCCTCCTCTCTTTTCAAAATTTCCCTTATTTTGAATAGCATAAGCTTTTTTTGGGATGAAAGTTCCCTGTATTTTTCTTCAGAGATAATGCCCTGCCTGAGTTCTTCCTCTAACAATGAGAGCTCTGCCTCTAACGATTTTTCCTTTCCTAAAAGCTCCTCATAACCCATAGGCTCCAAGAGCAATTCTTCGTAAATTCTCTTAGCAGTCTCAAGCTTGCTCAACTCCTTCTCTATATATTTGAGCCTTTCCACTCCGACCATCTTTTCAATCTCATTTATTTTTTTCTTCAGCAACTCAAGTTCCGAAGCCGTAACAAATTTCTTTCTTCCTTTTTCTTCAATTTCCCTTAGCTCTCTCTCAGCCTTCAGCAGCTCCTCTTTTTTCTCCATCAGAAGTTTTCTAAGCTCTTCCTCAGAAATTTCTCCTTTAGAATGTTTTTCTTCTATCCTTGAAATTTCATCTTCCAATTCCTTTATCCTCCTTTCCAATTCTTCCTTTCTTTCCGCCTCCTCCCCAAACAAAGAGCCTATCCTTTTATTTACATCCTCCAATTTTTTCCTTACCTCTTCCTTCAAACCTTCAATTCTGTACTCCAATTCAGAAATTTTATTTATCTGCTCCTCCAGCCTTCTAATATTCTCTCCGAATTCCGGAGGTGTCCCGTACTTTCTAAATATTTCCAAATCTTTTTTGTCCGCCTTCTTTTCCAATTCTATTTCCAATTTATCCACAGCCGGCACTAAATCCCTAATTATTTCATCAACCCTTTCAATCTTTTCCTTACTCTTTACAAAATCCATGTATTGTTCATTCATATTTTTAAAGATTGTTTCTATTTTCGCTGCCAGTCTATCGGCGTAAAGTTTTGTTTCTTCAATAGCCTTTATTTTTTCATCCACCTTTTTAGCTATTTCCACCAAATTTTCAAAGCTTTTTATTTTGTCTACCAGCTCCCTTGCCCTTTGGGTTTCTTTTAGGATAGTCTTATTAAAGCTTTCTATTTTCTCTATTCTTGCAGAATTTTCCTCTATTTTTACATCTAATTTTTCCAGCCTCTTCGTCCATTCACTTGGATCAATTTCCTTAAATAAAGCTTTAATCTTTTCAAATTCCAATTCCATTTTGCTCATCATCTTTTCCCTATCCAAAATCATAGTTCTTAGCTCCGCTATTTGCTCGGTAACGGCTCTAATACTTTCATCCACCTTTTCCCTTATTTCCGATATTAGCTCAACCTTTCCTTCCAGCTTATCCAACCTCGCCGAAACTTCTTCTAACGATTTCGACTTCAATTCCTTTTTTATGGAAATTATCTCTCCGCTGAGTTTTTGCAAGGTGAAAATTATCTGCTTCTTTTCATCTTCCAATAGATTTACCCTTTCCTCAAGCACATCTTGCCTTAACTCTAAATCAGACGGCATAATTAATTTTTTTAATAACTTTGTTTATAAATTGGCTCAGCTCCTCCTCATTTTTGACTTCAGCTCCTGCAGCCTGCTCGTGCCCACCTCCTTGTGCGCCCATCTCCTCTGCAACTTCTCCGAATATTTTTCCTATATTAACCATTCCGTTACTCCTTCCGCTAATCCTTATTTTTCCGTCCTCTTTTTTTGAATAGGCTACTACTATCTTATCCCTATATTTTTCGGACAATCTTGAGGCTGCAAGGGAGGTTATGCCGTACTTAGAGGAGGCATCTACAATTATAATTCTTCCCATTTCCTTCTTGTTCTTTTCGATTTTTCTGAGGATATTTTCTAATTCATACTTTGCATGGGCCAAATTACTCAGTTTCATTAAAGCTTCCTTGGGACTTTCCGATTCAGATAATTTATCTATGCATTCTAAGCAACCTTTTTCTCCGTAAACAATTTCAATAGCGGAGATAACTTCGGCAAGGTGATATAATAACCTTTTCTCTTCAAATCCTTCCACAAATCTCCTGCACCCCTCATTATTAATCTCTCCTTTATCCCCTATTACTCCTATTCCGGCCACCCATCTGTATTTCTCAATTGCAATTTCAACCTTTTTCCCTATTCTGTAAACCAAATAGCTCGCCGGTATGTAAATATGGGGCTTCTTCTCTCTTGGATTATAAAAGACTATACCTTTCGGCACTTTAGTAAACGGGTGGTGGTCTATAACCAAAACTTTTTTATTTCTCGCCTTTTGAATTACCTGGATTAAAACCTCTAAGGCAAGGTCGATGAAGATCACTTTATCTCCTTCCAATGTTAAATTTTCGAGCGAAACATCCTTAACCTTTATTTTATATGGAATGATGCCCCTATTTTTCAGAAATGCTTTTAGCAGTGAAGCCGAGCATATGCCGTCGCAGTCCTTATGCGTAATTATTTCTATTTTATCTTCTTCCTTCAAATTCCTTAGAAACTCTATAACCCTATTTATCATTTTGACCCTGCTTTTCCTCCAAGCTTTTCCTTATTGCAAAGTCTATTTGAGCATCTATCTCGTCTGCGTAATGCACAATTAGAGCCTCTATCGTTAAAGGAGGTTGGGTAGAGTTTATCCCGAGATGGGAAAGGACGATATGGATTACCTCTTCCGGAAAATCTCTGGAGTAAAGCTCTGCCGCTATAAGGGAAGCATGCTCAATCAGTTTTTGATTTATGGCATAGCCTTTCTTAGTTTTTTTAAAGTCGAAGATTCTTCCTATGTCGTGAAGCAAGGCTCCCGCTATTAGGTAATCCATATTTATCGAGATTGGATAATAGGACATGATGGCTTTTGCTATGTTGATAGCTAAAGTTGTTACAGAAATTGTGTGCAGAATCAGACCTCCTTTTACCAGATGATGCTCATAGCCAGCGTACCCTGCGGGAGATTCCTCTATGTCCATTCCCTCATAATCGAGCTTTTTGTTGCTTAGCTTCGGGTTCTTTAAAAACTCAACAACCTTTTTTCTGAGCTCTTTATCCTCTATCTGGTTTGCAATATCGATTAAAATATCCAGCCCTTTTTCCGATTTTTTTCCTTCCATAAAAAATTACATTAACTTTTTAATTAGAAATACTTTCCGAACGCTGCTGCTCTTGCTGGTTTACCAAACTTTATATATAAAGATTTTGCAAAATAATTATGGCAAGGTCAAGCAAAAATTTCGAGATAAAGAAGATAAAGCTAAACGGAAGATTGACAAAAGTTGTGGTTCCGAAAAAGACCATCAGCGAGGAAGAGTTTATTGAAAAGGTTTCAAAGATTTTCAAAGGTCTCCGAAAGCAAAATTAACTTTCCATTCTGCCATAAAATAAAATATCCAGCTTTTAAAAATTATGTTCAGATATTTCCCTTTCCAGCGAGTAAGGGAATTTCAGAAGGATTTGATGCGGGATGTTTGGGAAAGCATCGAGCGCGGAGAAAATTTAATAGTTCATGCCCCAACCGGACTCGGGAAAACAGTAGCATCTTTAGTCCCGGCTATAGAATTTGCGGAAAGGAAAGGCTTAGACATTTTCTTTCTAACTCCGAAACATACCCAGCATAGGATAGCTGTAGAAACTTTGAGGAAAATAAAGGAAAAAGGAGCAGGAATAAAGGCTATCGACATCATCGGGAAAAAATGGTTATGCAATTTTCAGGGCTTGGAAAAACTTGATCAAAACGATTTCGCCGAGCTCTGCTCCTATCTAAAAAAGGAGGAGAAGTGCCCTTATTACAACAAACTTTTCAGGAACGGAGAGCTGAGCAAGGAAGCAATACTCAAAATAAAAAAGCTGGGAAATAGCATATCTCACGCTGAGGAAGCAAAAAGCATATGCAAGGATTTATGCGCCTATGAGCTAATTTGCTATGCCGCAAGGAATGCAAATGTTGTGGTTTGCGATTACTACCATATTTTCAACCCCCACATCTCAAAATCCTTCCTTTTCAAAATAGATAAATCCTTGGAAAATTCAATTTTAATAATAGATGAAGCCCATCTATTACCAACTAGGGTAAGGGATTTACTTTCCGTTTATCTGACAACGAAATCAATAAGGAATGCAAGGAAAGAGGCTAAGGTTTTGGGTTATGAAGAAGCTGAAGAAAGTTTGAGAATTTTGGAGAAATTGTTGAGAGAGCAAGGCGAGAAAGTTTTAAGCTCGAACAACGAGAATTTTTTGGAGGTAGAAAGATTGGAAGAAATTTTCAAAGAATCCTTCGGAAATATTA
Organism: uncultured archaeon; assembly: GCA_964498505.1. Lineage (GTDB taxonomy): Archaea > Aenigmatarchaeota > Aenigmatarchaeia > QMZS01 > QMZS01 > CAZCGS01. Next base: position 2,254 of record CAZCGS010000007.1, on the reverse strand, counting down.
AGGAAGGGATGGAGTTGTTGAGAGAAATTAGCTATTACATCAAGGAAAAAAAGAAAAAAAGTTTCTGCTCCGGAATAGCGAGGTTTATGGAATCCTTTTTGGAGATAAACGATGCCTTCTCTTTGATAATAAAGAGGAAGGAAGACAATATTGTTATAAAGCAGCAATGTTTGGATGCCAGCATTGTAACTAAGGAAATATTTGAGAAATGCTATGCCTCAATCCTGATGAGCGCAACCCTAGAGCCAACCTCAATGTATAAAGACCTTTTGGGCATAGAGAAGGCTAAAGAAAGAAAATACATTTCTCCGTTTCCGAAGGAGAACAAACTTTGCATTATTACTCCTTTGGTAACCTCAAGATATTCAAAAAGGCAGGAGGGAGAATACAGAAAATTTGCCGAGTATATTTCTAAAATAGCTAAAGAGGTACCGGGAAATATTGCTGTCTTCTTCCCTTCCTATGAATTCAGGGATAGGGTATGGGATTTTTTGGAAACAGAGAGGAAGGTTTTGATAGAGGAAAGGAAGATGAGCAAGGAAAAGAAATCGAACCTAATAAAAACCCTGGAAAACGGAAACGATTATCTATTGCTTGCGGTGCAGGGAGGAAGTTTTTCTGAGGGAGTAGATTTTCCAAATAATTGTTTAAAGGGAATTATAATTGCGGGTTTGGGATTGGCAAAGCCCGACTTGGAAACAAAATCCCTTATTGAATATTACGACAAAAAATTCGGGAAGGGTTGGAACTATGCCTATTGCTATCCCGCCATTCAGAAAGCAATTCAGGCAAGCGGAAGGGCTATTAGATCAGAGAAAGACAAAGCGGTTATCCTCTTTCTGGATGAAAGATTTTTATGGAAGAATTATCGGGATTTTTTGAAATCCGAAAATTTTATTATCTCTGCAGGCCCTTGGAACGAGGTTAGAAAATTTTTTGCAAATAAATAAGTTTTAGGTTTAAGTAGTTATGGAGCTCGGAGAGTTTTTGAAGAAATGGGTTGAGGGAGAATCAAAGGAGGTTACTGAATATCTTGCAGCAGCAATAATAGCTGAGGAGCAGGGAATGATAGAGATCGCTCAAGCATTAAAAACAATTGCATTTGAGGAAGCTATGCACGGAGCAAAAGCTTTAGCCCAATCCGGCAAAATTGCAAACATAGAGGAATTTTTGAAGAAAAGGGTAGAGGATGAGAAGGAAGGAGCTAAGGTAAGAAAGGAAGAAGCTACCCATCATGACGAGCCTTGGAAGAGTTTGTTTGAAGTTACGGCAAGGGATGAGGAGAGGCATGCGAGAATCCTTGAAGGTTTGTTGAACAAATTTTAAATTTTTTGTTTTTGGTTTCAAAAATTATAAAAAGTTAAAGTTTTATTTATTATTTATGAAAATTGAAACCAGGATTAAGGAATATGTAGATGACGCAAAAATCATAACTTTCGACATTCTAAAGAGTTTTAACCTAACTTCCGAAAAATCCTTGAGGGTTATTTTGTCGAACATGGTAAGGAAGGGGCTAATCCTTTCTCCCAAAAAAGGAGTCTATGTCTCGCCAAATTTCGACCCTTTTAAAATTGCAACCTTGCTTGAGCCTGGTTACATTTCCCTAACCACAGCCTTTTACTACTATCACATTATCTCCGAATATCCGTTTACCATCTATGTTGCTTCAGAGAAAATTAGGAATTACAAATTGGGTAATTACGAGCTCGTCTATTTTAAAGCCATAAATTTCAAATATGTTGATGTTGAAAACAGAGTAGCCCTCCCTGAAAAGGCTATTTACGATTCCCTAAAATACTATAAAATAGTTCCTTTCAAAAAGACTTTGGAAGCTGTTTATCATGCTAGGAATATAAACTGGGATAACTTTATTGACCTTATTTCCGGAGAAAAATCTTCCTTTTTTCAAAGGTTGGGATATTTACTTTCCTTGCTTCCAAGAAAAAATAAAAGGATAAAAGAGGTAATAGAATTCTGCAGGGAAAAAGCGAGGAAAAGCTCAAAGATTTATTTGTACGGAAGGGGAAAAGGAGTTTTTATCAAAGAATGGAATGTGATAGATAACCTTGGAAAAAAAGAGCTTTTATCATGGTGGAAATAGCTTTTGGAGAGGAGGAGATAAGGAGATATTCGGCGAGAGCAGGGCTAGGATTTAATTTGGTGGTAAAGGAAGCTTTTTTATTTTCGGTATTGGATGTTCTTAGGGACTATCCTTTCATCCTTAAAGGAGGTACAGCAGTAAACAAGGCTTTCC
>CAZCGS010000006.1:15648-17116 GCA_964498505.1 uncultured archaeon | reverse complement strand
CTTTTCCTAACAAATTTAGCCCAGAACTTGTATCCGAAACCTAAAAGCACAGGTATCCAGAGAGATAAAAATCTGTCCAGCAATACAAAGGATACTGCAATTTCATTACTTATACCGAAGATTAGAAGGACGGATATAAGGCCGCCTTCCATGATGCCCAAACTCCCGGGTAACCAGGGAATCATTCCGATTACGGCATAGGCAATCCATATTAGAGCGATAAGTTCAAATGAAACTTTCATATTTAATGCGAGAAATATTAGCATTATTCTTCCCAACTCTAAAAACTTGGATAAAAAGGTTAAGGATAGGGTTTTAAATATGAGCCTTTTATCTTTAATCATCCTGTGAAAATTTTTTGAGAATATGGACGAAGCCTCCTTTGCGAGCTCTTTTCTTAAAAACTTCTGCAGGATGTTTTCTATTTTTGAAGATGACGGCAAAACCCTAAGAGCAAAAACAAATCCGAGCAATGCCAGGATAATAGCGGCCAAACCGGGATAAAGCAGGGAAGAGGGTAACAGTTTTTTTACCGACATAATGGCTATTAGCAATAGAAGTACAGAATATGAGCCTAAAACCTCCGAAAACATCTCTACAGCAACGAAAGACGCTGCCTTAGCATGTTTTATTTTCATTCTACCCAAATAAATTATCTTCAGAGGCTCGCCTCCTATTTTAAGGATGGGTGTGAGCAAGTTTATGGCGTTTGCATATACAGAAATTCTGAATATCTGCCAAAATCCTTTTTTAGGCTTTACAATAATCTGCAACCTTTTAACAAATAAAAATATTATGCCCATCTCCAAGAGAAAAGCGGCTAAGAAAAGATTTATATTTGTTGCATAGAGAGTTTTGATTACTTTTAACGGATTGGAGAAATAGACTATTAGAAAGATGAGTACTAAGCCCAATAAAAACCCGATTAAGGACAATTTTCTTTTCATGTTTTACTTTTGAGTCTCTCCTGAAAATATTGCTTTGGTAGTCCTTTTATTATTCATTTGGTCTAAGAAATCAATTTCAATATATCCTTTATATTTAGGCATGGTATTGTTGACATTGCACACAATCTTTATTATTTTTCCGGGTTCAAGGTCGGAAGGAAGGCAAGGCACAGTTTTACCGTTGAAATATACCGAATAGTTCTCTATGCTGTATACGAATTTTTCATCGGCAAAGATTTTTAAAATAAGCTTGGTTGAATTTGCAAAGCTTGTACCTCCTATACAATTAAAATAGGGGTTATAGCTTTCAAAATAGCAGAGGGATGGAGAGGAAGGCGAAGAAAGGTAATAATACCATAAAATTGCTGTACCTATGGCAATAACACCAAGTGCAAATCCGTAAGTAAATAGTCTTTCTAATGCAACCTGACCCGATTTTTTCATAAATTATAAAAAGTCAAAAAACAAAAATGGAAAGAAAATGGCAATTACTGGACTGTGCCGGAAAATCTTCCTGATGC
>CAZCGS010000006.1:0-15548 GCA_964498505.1 uncultured archaeon | reverse complement strand
ACTACCACCACTGCCAGTATTGCCCATCCGTAGGTCATCAAGTACTCTAATGCTGCCTGTCCTTTCTTATTTCCGATTTCGATTTTTACCATAATTTATCTTATTTTAATATTTAAAGTTTTTTATGAGCGTTTTCAGGAAGTACGATATAAGGGGAATTTATCCCGCCGAGATAAATGAAAAATTTGCTTTCAGGCTTGGAAAGGCGATAGGGAGCTTTTTTGAAGGAAAGGGAAAGCTGGTGGTCGGAAGGGATGTTAGGGAAGGAGGAGAGGTTTTAAAAGAAAATTTGATTAAGGGAATTTTGGAAACCGGGTGCAGCGTTATTGACCTCGATTTTTCCACAACTCCTTTAGTTGGGATAGCAAGTTATCTGCTTAATTGCAATGGAGGGGTTATGGTTACAGCTTCCCATAACCCTAAGGAATATCAGGGTTTCAAAATATTTAGTTGCACCTCTCCTTTGAGTTACGAATCCGGAATAGGAAAAATAGAGGAGATATTTAAGCTTGGGATTTTTTTGCAGGGTTCTGGGAGCCTTGAAAAGAGGAATATCCTTTCAGAGTACATAAAATTTCTGCTGGATAGGGTGAAGCCGAAAAAGGAGAAAAAAATAGTGGTAGATTGCATGCAGGGAAGTACCTCTTTTTTTGTCAGACCTTTGTTGGAGAGGGTTGGAGTAGAGTTTGAGGTGATAAATGATAAGCCGAATCCGCATTTTCCGTGTTGTAAGGGAACGCCAAATCCAGAAGATGAAGAAAATTTGGTTTTGTTAAAGGAGAAGGTTAGGGATGAAAAGGCTAACTTCGGATTTGCATTTGATGGGGATGGGGATAGGTTGGCAATGGTTGATGGGAATGGAAAAATAATCCCCCCGTACAAAATATTCTGCATTCTTTCCGAGCATTTGATGGAAAAGGGATTAAGGAATTTTGTTGTAAATGTTGCGATGCCGACCTTTGTAAGGGAATTTATTGAGAGCAGGGGAGGCAAGGTTTACATTTCCAAGGTTGGGAGGAGCTATGTAATTGAGGAGATGAAAAAGAGGGATGCTTGCTTTGCTGCCGAAATTTCAGGGCACTATTTTTTTAAAGATATCTTTTATTTGGACGATGCTTTATTCTGCATGTTAAAAATTTTGGAGATAGAGGATTTTGAGGCAAGGGCGAAAAGCCTGCCAGAAGTTTATACCGAGGAAATAAGAGTTCCCGCCTTTGATGAGCAGAAGGATTTGATAATTAAAAGGATTAAGGAAAGGCTCAAGGATTATACCTTAATAACCCTTGATGGTATAAAGGTGCAGTTCAGCTCAGGCTCTATTTTAATAAGAAAATCTAATACGGAGCCCGTTATTAAAATTGTTATAGAAGGCTCTTCAAAGCCGGTGTTTGAGGAAATAAGGAAATTCTATGAAGATGTCATAAGAAAAGAAATAGAAGGGATCCAAAGTGTTTAAGCACGAATAGGGTTATTGCAAATGTAGGAACCCATCTTATTCCCTCCTTTACATACACATACTTTCTTGTCTTTTTCAGTTTGGATAGGGTTTTTGGGTCTATACTTCTTATTTCCTTACTGGTAACCAAAACCTCATCCCCTTTCAGCTCCATTACATGCACCTTCTTTACCAATCCTTTTTCCGCAGATTTCCCGGCAAGATATATTAAGGGAAGCGCTCCCAAGAAAAGAAAAACAACTATTTTAGTAAGTCCGAAGAGCAGAACAGAAAAAGCAGCGCATCCGAAAATTTCCAGTTTATTATCTTTTAGCATCGAGTACAAAATTTTTCTGACTTTCTTTTTTATCCAGAGAAGGCAAAAAATGTAAATCAAACTGTAGAAACTTCCGATTAGCAGCAAATTTACTGACAGAGAAATAGGGTAGGGTAGGATTGAATAATAAAACGGCTCGGGAAAGAGAAAGCCCAAGGAAGCAAAAAGCCAAAAGTCTCCATCGCCCCATGCCCCAAGTTTAAATAGGAGATACCCAAAGCACCAAAAAACAGAACCGAGGATTAAGGAATCTAAAAGGAGTCCGGAGAAAAAAGAATTAATTATTCCCAAAAGGATTAGAAAGTAGGGCAAATAGTCCGGAACATTACTTGTTTTTAAATCATATATCCCTGCAAAGCAGAATATCGTTAGTACCGCATAGAAAAATAAGTCCATAAAAAATATTTTAATTAAAAATCTTTATGGCCCTAACATTTTTGGCAATAATTCCGGACGGTAATAGAAGGTACGCAAAGAAGCACAATTTGAGCTATGAGGAAGCTTACAGGAAGGGAATAGATAAAGTATTTGAGGTTTGCAATTGGTGTATGGAGAAGGGAATAAGGCATCTTGCAGTATGGGGCTTTTCAACCGAGAATTGGAACAGGAGCAAAATCGAAAGGAGGATTCTTTTTTCCCTATTTAGGGAGGCTATAGATAATGTTTTGGATGATAAGGATTTGGAAAGAAAAAAAATAAGGATTGTTTTTGCCGGAGATATTTCGAAGTTTCCTTCCTGGCTGAAAAAAAGGCTGAACTGCCTTGCCGAAAAAACAAAGAAATTCTCGGCCTTTAAACTAACAATTTGCTTAAATTATGGGGGCAGGGCGGAGATATTAAATGCGATAAATAGAATCATCAGGCAGAAATTAAAAAAAGTTAATGAGAGGGTGCTTAAAAAAATGCTGTGGGTAAAGGAGGAGCCAGACCTTATCATAAGGACTTCGGGGGAGCAAAGGCTGAGCGGTTTTTTACCTTTTCAGAGCGTTTATTCGGAGCTTTATTTTTGCAGAAAGTTATGGCCCGAATTTAGCAAAAAAGATTTTGAAAAAGCGATAGAGGATTTCAATAAAAGGCAGAGGAGATTCGGAAAATAGCCTACTTCTTTTTCAGATACTTTTCAATATTTTTTTCGATCTCTTTGTATATTCGGTGAGGGTCCTTTATCCCGACCATCTTTATAGAATTTTTATAACCCCTTATGTACAAATTTCCGAAATTGAATATTCTGCCGAAAATTCCCTGAGTAACCTGAACATCGACTATTGTTTGATTATACAGCACCGTTTTTGTTTTTCTGAATATTCCGCGATTTTCCGAAACATAGCTATTTCCTATTTCGTATTCAGAAGCTAACCTTTTCCACCCGATCTCTCCGATCAGAAAAAGGATGAGCATAGAGCCTGCAAGCAGCAATTCTACCTTTTGCAAGGTTGCAACAAGTATTGAAGTTAGAAAGATTATGATATAATTTCTGATGAAAGACCTGAAAGAAACCTTTATCCTTTTTGATTCCATAATATTGAATAAAAAAATGAAAAAATGGCGGAAGGCTTCACCGGAGTCGAGGAAACCCAACCCGCACAAGTAAGCCCCGAATCCTTACTCTGTATAGTTTACCTATGAGCACGGCATAACTTACTTACCCTTGCTCCCTTCCGGGCCTGGGGGATTCGTAAGTTATGCCATCCCATAGGGCTATACTTCATCACTTGGATTCGGGCTTGTGCAGGTTAGATTTCCCCTTCTCCGGCTTTTCGGCCCCGCCGTATAGGGCGCTTGCGGTTACAGGTGGGCCCTAACCACCCGGCCTAGCCTCCCGCCATATTAATTTAAATTTTATCTTTTAAACGCTATTTCTTTGAAATTAGAGCGTATGCTAAAGCCAAGCAGAATATAATGATGAAGAGGATAAGAAGCTCTATTATCGGAATGTTTGCAGAGAAGGAAAAGCTCAGCTCGGGTTCTTCAAGTGAGGAAAAAAGGTATGCCAATAAAGCTAAAATAAATACAGAGCCGCCTGCAGTTACATAGGCATTTTTCGCTATTGCCATAAAGTATGCGGAAGTTGCTATTCCGGCTATGCATAATGTTTGAATGACATCAGCTCCGAAAAGATAAGCCAAAATCACGACTCCGAAAAGTACCCCGAGCAACCCGGCAATTTCCTCGCTCTTCATAATTCTTTTTCTTTAAGTTCATTAAATGATAAATTGCCATTAATCAAGCCCTCCAAAATATTTTCCAACTTTTCAATCCTTGCCCTTACCTGTTCTTTACTATCCCTTTCCCTTATGGTTACAGTGTCATCCTCAAGGGTTTGGTAATCTATGGTTATACAAAAAGGAGTTCCTATCTCATCCTGTCTTGCATACCTCCTTCCTATGCTACCCTTCTCATCATAGAAAGCCACAAACCTTTTCCTCAGCATGTTGAAAACTTCCTTTGCCTTCTCAGGCAAATTATCTTTGCTCACCAAAGGAAAAACACCCACTTTTATAGGGGCGAGCTTTGGGTGAAGTTTCAGAACAACCCTATCCTTTTCTTCATGATAGGCATCTATCAAAAAAGCTAGAAAAGCCCTATCAACACCTTGCGAAGGCTCTATAACCCAAGGCAAAATTTTTTCCTTTTTTTCCTCATCGTAATACCTCAAATCCTCACCGCTAAATTTCATGTGCTGCCTTAAATCATAATCTCCCCGGTTTGCAATTCCGTGAATTTCCTTCCATCCGAACGGAAATAGATATTCAATGTCCCAAGTATCTAATGCATAGTGGGACCTTTCTTCCGGCAAATGCTGCCTCAGCCTTAAATTTTCCTTTTTTATTCCCAAATCCAAAAACCATTTAACAACTTCATACAACCAATAAGCGTGCCATCCCGATTTTATCATACCTTTCTCTATAGCCTCTCCCAGCCTCATTTTCCTGTGCCCTTCCCTGTTTTTCTGCATTTCTATGCTATAAATGTTGATTTCAAAATTAAGAATTTCCTTGCTTAGATAAGGGCAATCGTTTATTTTCTCTGGATGAATGAAATATTCTATTTCCATCTGTTCAAACTCCCTCATCCTAAACAAAAAATCCCTAGGCGATATCTCATTCCTGAAAACCCTGCCTATTTGGGCAATTCCGAAAGGTAATTTGAGGCGCATAGTTTCTGCTACAAGTTTAAAATTGGTAAAAATGAGTTGGGCAGTTTCCGGCCTTAAATAAGCTAGATGAGCCTCATCCTCTATTGCCCCAACAAAGGTTTTAAACATTAGGTTGAATTTTCTCACCTGGGTAAACTCTCCCCCGCATTTCGGACAGGTTAGGTTATGCTTCCTAATAATCTCATTTATCCGCTCTAAAGGAAGACCATCAACATTCATATTTAGCTTTTCTTCTATCAAATGGTCGGCTCTAACCCTGAAGCTGCAGCTCTTGCATTCTATTAAAGGGTCCGTAAAGCCTTCAACATGCCCCGAAGCCTTCCAGAGTTTATAAGGGTTTATGGTGCACGCATCTATTCCAACCACATCGCTTCTCTGCCTAACAAACCTTTCCCACCAATCATCCTTTAAATTCTTCTTCATTTCTGCACCTAGGGGACCATAATCGTAAAACCCTGAAAACCCTCCGTAAATTTCGCAGGACGGAAATACAAACCCCCTCCTCTTGCAAAGATTAACTATTTTTTGAAGGATTTTCCTCTTTTCCTTCATAAATTAGGAAAAATTGCAAAATTTTTATATGGGGTTTAAGAGGATTGTAAGGGATATATTATTTCTCTACATAGCTTTTGTTTTGATAAAGTCAGGCATGTTTAACCAAAAAATTTCAAATTTTAACCTAATTTTATTCGGTTTGATAATATTGATTTTTACACTTTGGTTTATTTTGGAAAAATTGGAAGTGCTGCCGAAGGTGATTTAGCTTTCCAGCTTTCTCTTCATCTCTTCGGTTTCTTCCTTGAACCTTTTTATGACCTTAGGGAGCTGATCAATCCTTACCCTTAAAATCTTGCTGCATTCTTCCAAAGCCTTTAAACATTTCCTGCACATGAGATAATTTACAAATTAAAGATTAATAACTTTTTCTACAAAGATATTATGTAAATTTTTTGGAGAGAATATAATTATGCTCAAAGTCCCGAAATTGAATCTTGCAAATGCAATAACGGTATTTAGAACAATTTTAATATTGGCGGCAATTACTTTTCTTTATTTCGGAGATGAAACGATAAAATTGGCTGGAGCATTTACAGTAATTTTTTCTTTTGTTTTAGATGCCGTTGACGGTCTGGTTGCCAGAAAATTAAAGCTGCAAACAGTTGAGGGAAGCATATTTGATGTTTTGGGTGATAGAATAACCGAATATATGCTATGGATATTTTTTCTTGATGCCGATTTAATACCGTTGTGGGCTCCTTTAATAATTATCACGAGGGGAGTTTTAACAGATTTTATAAGAGCCGAAGGTGAGGCTAAGGGTATTGCGGTTTATGATTTGCCGAAATCTGGAATTTCAAAGTTTTTAGTTGCAGGCAGGGCTATGAGATTCGGTATAGGATTCTCAAAAATGACTCTTTTTAGCTTGCTTTCTTTCAAAATGGCGGGATTTGATATTCCTTTTAGCATTTGTTTCATTTTAATTGTTATTGTGGTAGCGCTCAATATTCTGAGGGGCCTGCCCGTTATTGTCGAAAGAGTAAAACAAAATTAAAAACACATTTCCCTTTTCATCATCCAAAAGGTCTATTTTCCCTTCTGAGAAATAGAAGATCCCTTAACCCGGTCTTCATACTGATTTCTTTTAAATAGGCATCGGCAAAGTTTTGGCTTATCTTTGCTTTTAAGTCGCATTCTATTAAAACATTTGGCATCCCGTACCTTCTGTTTTTTGATGAGAGGGTATATATAAGGCTTGCAATCTTTTTCTCATCCTCCCAGTTTAAATATTCTATTCTCAAAGGTCTATCGAAGGAAACAACCTTGATATAAAAATAATTTATCTCCTTCAAAAGATTTAAACTGTTTGTTTTCTCGCCAACTTTCAAAGCATAGTATAGCAGATTAGTATCCCTGCTTTTGCTCAGCACATTTATTACCTCTTTTGCTTTTTCCTTTTCCACTTTGTTCAACAAATTGCCTATAATCCAATTGCAGTAGTTATTGCTTCTGCTATCCTCTATTACCCCGATTAAAGTGCACCCTTTTTCTCTGCACAACTCAAAAAGCTCTTTGAATTTTTCTGAAACTTCCTCAAAGTATTTGTAAAGCTCGCTTTCTTTTTTCGGCCTTTCCATTGGATGAATGCACAAGCTCCCATCCATCAGAAAATAATCCGGAGAGTATTTCCTTATAGCGTTTATCGAAACCTCGAGCTCCGCAAATACTCTTTTTAAACCCCAAAATATGCTGAACTCGAATTCATTTAAATTTTCCGGGGCACTCTCTATCTTTATTTCCGGGCTTTTACTAGGAAAGTAAATTGCATCCCGGAGTTTTGAATCTTGGTATATAAAAATGGTTGCAATAGCTCTCAAAAAAATTATATCCTTGATATGGGTACTTCTCCTTACCACTCCCGAATCCTCCCCGCCTATCTTCAAATTTCCGATATCCATTTTATCAACTTTTTCAAATAGCCCTAACTCCCTCAGAAAAATCCCCATCTTCCTTTTTATTTCCTCATCCCTTTTAATCTTCCTTGCAAGCTCATCTATTTTATAGCTTATCATAATATTGATATTATGGAAGTGTTTTTATTGAAAGTTCGAATCTTTTTTATCTTCTTAGCCTTTTTTACCCTCTTAACCCCTTCCTTCTCGGCAAAAATAAAAATTGTGGAGCAGGGTTATATCAATATTTCTTCAGGGTTTGTTGCTAACCTGACAATTATCCATGAAATGCCCCAAGAGTCAGAATTTTTAAGTCTGCTCAATATTTCTATTACTCCTTCCTTTTTCTCTATGGAAAGGAAAAAGGATGGCTTAGGAAACCAATATTTAGAAATCCATGCTTCTTCCTTAGCTCCAGGAAATTACACCTATCGGATTACCTACCTTATAGAAACAAGGGAAAAACTATTTTTTAAATACCCTAAAAGTATTACTTTTAATCCAACTTTTTCCGGCCCCGGCAATTTAACCGAGCCAAGCCCGGAGATAATAAAATACAGTTATGAAAATTTCTTTGGAAATTCTTTAACCTCCAAAATTTACTTTTTGGTAGACTTTATTAGGGAGTTTATAGAATACGACTATAATTATTCCGATGTAGTGCTCTCGGCTAAGGAAATCGGGAAAAGAAAGAAGGGAACCTGCGACGAATTTGCAATCTTTTTTTCATCTTTGCTAAACGCCCAACAAATTTCAAACAGAATAGTGTACGGATACGCTTATTCAAATAACTCTTTTAGGGCTCATGCCTGGAATGAAATTTACCTGGATAACAAATGGTATCCGGTAGATATTCTGTTTAATGAATTTTTCTATCTCGATAGCTTACACATCCCTTTTTATTATTCTAAGGGTGAGCCTTTCCTTAGTAAAATATCAATTACCGGATACAATGTCTCTTATCAATGGAAGGTAGATAGGGCAAGAATAGAAATATTGGAAAGAGAGCAAGAGAGGGCTAGGTACAAACTCAGAGTAAACATGCCACTCAAACTAGAAGGGTACGACATTATTACCCTGAATTTTAAACCCGGCTTTTGCAACGAATATTCCTTTGAAATTTCTCCGTGTGTAAATAAAGAAGGCAAACCCGCTCTGCACCTTTTCCCAGAGAAAATATCCCTACCTTTATGCAACGAAACCGAACTGTATTTTCTTGTTTGGCCTGGATTGTTTAACGAGCAATACATTTGCCCTATTTCTCTGTATGTAAACGGAAAAAAGGAAAGGGAATATAAAATTGAGGTAAATTCGAACTCTTTGGATAAACTTTACTGCGCTATTAAAAGAGAGGATAACGAACTTTCCATTCTTTATCCTGATCTGAATTTTTATCTCCTAACCAATTACGGAATTTTTGGAAAAGATACTGCAAGACTTAAATTACCAGGTAGGGAAGGAGTATACAAAGTCTGGATTTATAAAGAGGGAAAGGCATGCGATGAAATCTTTCCGGTCAGCCAGAAAGAGTTCATAAAAATCTCTGAGTTTGAGCACAATCTATCCGCTTACGAAAATCAAAATTTTTCCGTATATTTTTGCATAAGAAATGAAGGAGAACCAGCGCTCATCCATTACATTTTGGAGTACGGTCCTTGGGTGCATAGCGGAGAGGTATTTTTAGATAAAGACAAAGAATACTGCAAGAAAGAGAGATTTAAGGCCCTAAAAAATTACAACGAGATAAAACTGATAGCAAAGTCTAAGGGAAATTTTGATGTAAGGGTTGGTTACATTCAAATCCAAAAAAATGAGATAAAGGAGAGAAAAATTTCCAGATGGCTCTATGAAAGAATTCTTTATGCCTTTAACCTTCTCGCATCTTTTTTTGGACGGATTTTTTCTTAACCTTATAATTTTTAGGGACATCTAATTATGCAGGATATTTTTTGGGTTGATAAAGTAGCGAAGGAGGTTATAAAAAGGGGTTCGGCAGAAGGAAAGGATAGAATAATCTGTGCTTCCGGAATAACCCCTTCCGGAATAGTTCATGCTGGGAATTTTAGGGAGTATTTGACGGTTGCCTTTGTAGTAAGGGCGATAAGGGATAAGGGAGAAAAGGTTGAGCATTTGCACTTCTGGGACGATTACGATAGATTCAGGAAGGTTCCTTCCAATGTTCCAAAAGAATTTGAAAAATACATAGGAATGCCTGTCTCTTTTGTTCCCGACCCCTGGGATTGCCATTCCTCCTATTCCCAACATTTTATCTCCCTAGCAGAGGAAGAGATGAAATTATTGGGCATAGAAGCCAGGATTATCTACCAGTCCTCCTTATACCAAAATGGTTATTATGCAGAGGAAATTAAGATAGCCTTAGAAAACAGGGATAGGATAATGGAAATCCTAAACAGATTCAGGAAGGAACCTTTGCCGAAAAATTGGTATCCGATCCAAATCTACTGCGAGAATTGCATGAAGGATAAAACCGAAATAAAAAAGGTTGAGGGAGATGAAATTTTCTATACCTGTTCTGATTGTAAATATGAAGGAATAACCTCTCCTTCTAGAGGGAATGTAAAGCTTAGATGGCGCATAGATTGGCCGGCCAGATGGGCGAAATATAAGGTTGATTTTGAGCCAGGAGGTAAGGAGCATTCCATGCCGGGCTCCTCTAGAGATACCGGATCAATAATAAGCAGGGAAATATTTCAGTATGAGCCTCCGATTTATTTTATGTACAACTTTATCTCGCTTAAGGGAGAGAAGGGAAAGATGAGTTCGAGCAAGGGAAATGTGATCACAATTTCAGAGCTTTTAAAAATATACGAGCCAGAGGTTTTGAGATGGCTCTATCTCAAAACAAGGCCTGAGAAGGAATTTTCCATTCCTTTGGACGATTCTGTTATCCCTACCTATGATGAGTTTGATAGGTATGAAAGGGTTTATTTCGGAGAGGAGGAAGAAAGGAACGAAAGGGAAAAGGAAAATATAAGAAGGGCTTATCAACTTAGTTCAATTACCTTACCCTTAAAAAAGCCTTTTAGATTACAATTCGGGTTTGCAGCTCAAATAGCCCAGCTTTTAGATTTTGAAAAGGAATTTGAAAAGGTGGCAAAGCTGTTGAAAAGGACCGGGCATTTGAAGGAAAAGCTATCTGAGGAAGATAAAAAAGCTTTGCTTTCAAGGCTCAGGAAGGCAAAGTATTGGGTAGAGAATTATGCCCCGGAAAACTTTAGGATATCCCTTTCGGATGAGAAAATTGAGATAGAGGAGAGGTTCAAGCCATTAATCCAAAAACTTTCGGAAAGAATAAAAAATTTGGAAACCGAAGAGGAAATTTTGAAGGCAACCTACGATACCATAAAAGAGCTGAATTTGGAGCCTAAGGAGGCATTTCAAGTTTTGTACAGAATATTAATAGGCAAAGAAAAAGGTCCTAGATTTGGAAGGTTGGTTCTGCTTTTGGGAAAGGAAAAGGTTTTGGAAAGATTTCAAAGATTTTTATAGTTTACTACGAAATAATTGCAGAGGATGAAGCTTGACTGGAGGGAAATTAAGGAAGAGGCTGAAAAGGACTTTACCAAGGCTTGGATAAAATATTCCAAGGAAATGCCTAAGCAGACAGAAGTTAAACTTGAGAAAAAAGGAAAGTCCCATCCGGTGAACGATTTAATCCAGAGATTCAGGGAAATTTTAATAGAAATGGGATTCGAGGAGGTTATAAACCCAACTATAATACCTGAGGAAGAGGTTTACCTTCAGTATGGTCCGGAAGCAAAAATTATTTTGGATAGGGTTTATTATCTCGCCACCTTACCAAGAAAGGAGTTAGGGTTAGAAAAGGAGAGGATTGAAAGGATAAAAGAAATAATAGGCGATTTTGATCCGAAAAAATTGCAGGAGATTTTCAGGCTGTACAAAAAGGGTAAAATAGAAGCTGATGACTTAATAGAGGTTATTTCAGAGAAGTTGGGAAAGGAGCAGGAGCTGATTACAAGGCTTTTTGATTCCGGAATTTTTTCGGAATTGCTGGAGCTAAAGCCCAAAGTAACCAATCTAACTTTGAGGAGTCATATGACAGCTGCCTGGTTCTCAACCCTTCAAGAGTATCAGGATAAAACTTATCCTCCGATAGCTCTTTTTTCAATAGGGTTGAGATACAGGAACGAGCAGAAAGAGGATAAATCCCATCTTAGGGTTCACCATTCAGCCTCCATAGTAATAATGGACCCGGAGATGTCCTTAGAGGCTGGAGAAAAAATTACCAGGGAAATCCTTTCAAAGTTAGGCTTTAAGGAGGTTAAATTCAAATTAAAGCCCGCAACCTCAACCTACTACGCCTTTTCTCAGGAGAAGGAGATTTTTGTAAAATTTGCGGGAACATTTAAGGAAATAGGGGATATAGGGATGTATTCTCCTATAGCCCTTTCCAATTACAAGCTCAGATACCCGGTTTTTAACGCTGGTTTTGGGATAGAAAGGATGGCTTCAATCCTTTCCAAATGCGATGACATAAGGAAGCTTGTTTATCATTTCAGGTTTATGGAACCAGAGGTAAGCGATGAAATTTTAAGGAAAAGGTTGCGCTACATAGACTTTCCTAAAACCGAAATAGGGAAAAAAATAGCCGAAAGAATAGAGAAGGTAGCCATCAAATATAAAGACAAAATAGGGCCTTGCAGGTTTTTGGCTTATGAGGATGAAAAGGTTAAGGTATGGGTTGAAGAGAAGGAGGAAGGAAAAAAACTTTTGGGACCTGCTGCCCTCAACTATTTAAACATTAAAAACTGCGAGATCTATGCCACTCCAACCAAAACAGAGAACTCTTTACCCATAACCTATCTGAAGGCAATATCCCAAAGAATAGCAAAGCTCCTTGAGGATTTTCTTCCCTCTACTCAAAAGGAATTTTGTTTTCAGATAAAGATGGTTAGAAGCCTTTCAGATTTAAATCTGGAGATGGATGAATATCTGGAAAAATATTTGACCAGCAAACATAAAAAATTTGAAATAGGGGGACCGGTTTTTTTAACTGTTCGGGCTTTGAAAGAAGATGGAGGAAAATTATAGGTTTGAGAGGTATCGGAATCTAAAAAGGGAGGCAAGGGAAGGTATAAATATAAATCCGATTCAGACCGGAGGAAGGTTAACAGAAGCTGCAAAAAAGGCTTTGTTGGAATATGGGGATGGATACTCTGTTTGCGATTACTGCGAGGGCAATTTGTTCGAAATAAGAAAGCCGGATATAAAAACTTTTAGGGATGATTTGGCAAAGTTTGTTGGGGCTGATGAGGTTGTATTTACCCATGGAGCCAGGGAGGCAATTTACTTAGTTCTTTCCAGCATTCTGGAAAAAGGAGATTCTATTGTGGTTGATGAGAATAGGCACTATACTACCGACTTGGCTGTTGAGAAATGCGGATTAAACAAAATTTTGGTTAAAAACTCCGGCTATCCAGAATTTAAAATAAGGGTTGAGGATTATATTCCGGCAATAGAAAAGCACAAACCGAAAGCTATCCTTTTAACTTATCCCGACGGAGAGTTTGGAAATTTGCCGGATGCTAAAAAGTTAGGGAAGATAGCAAAAGAGTACGGAATTCCTTTCATAGTAAACGGAGCCTACTCAGTTGGAAGAATGCCGGTGAATATGAAGGAGCTCGGAGCCGATTTTATTATCGGTTCCGGGCATAAGTCTATGGCTTCTTCCGGTCCAATAGGAATTTTGGGAATCTCTGCAAGGTTTGAGGAAAAAATCCTGCAACCCTCCAAAACTGTAAAAAACAAGTTTTGCTCTATTTTGGGTTGCACTGTTAGGGGAGTTCCCCTAATTACCCTAATGGCATCATTTCCAGAGGTTGTAAAAAGGGTTTCTGGCTGGGAGGAAGAGGTTAAAAAAGCAAGATACTTTTGCGAGAAATTTGAGGAGATGGGAAATGGAAAGATAAGGTTGCTCGGAGAAAAGCCTCACAACCACGACCTAATGAAATTTGAGACCCCTTTATTCTTCGAGATTTCCAAAAAGCATCCGTACGGAAGGGAATTTTTATACCGGATTTTGAAAAAGCACAGAATCTTCGGAATCAAGCACGGAATTACCAAATATCTGAAAATCTCAACTTATGGCTTAAGTTATGATGAGGTAGATTACGTCCTTTCTATATTTGAGAAGATAATTAAGGGAGAGGTTTAGATTATTTCCCAAACTTCGGCCTTTTGGATAAAAGCTTCGGCAAAGGTAATGGTTTAAAAGGAAATCCCTTTGTCTTCTCCTTAATCATTCGGATAAGCTCCTCCTTACCCATCTCAACAATTTTTCCGTTCTCTTCCCTAATCCTTACCTTCCATTTTTTACCCTCCATTTCCCTCTCTCCTATAACCACAATGTATGGAATCCATTCCTCTTCCGCAAGAAAAATTTTCTTGCTTACACTTTCATTCCTATCATCAATATCAGCCCTTATTCCCTCTTTTTCTAATTCCTCACTTAGCCTCAAAGCACATTCATTAAACCTTTCCGAAACCGGAATCAATCTTACCTGGGTCGGGGAAAGCCATAAGGGAAAAACCGGCATCTTTCCTTTTTCCTCCTTTTTCATCCATTCCTGCTCAAGGATTGCATAAATATTCCTCTCTATAGCCCCTGAAATGCTCGCATGCAATAGCAATCCATTTTTCCTTTTCCCTTCTTCATCATAATATCCTAATCCGAACCTTTCAGAATTTTCCACATCTATTTGCACCGTGCTTAAAGCGCTCGCCTTATCCAAACTGTCTATGATATTAAATTCAAATTTCATAACAAAATAGAACGGCCTTTTATCCCAGATTTCGATCAACGCAGGCTTGCCAGCAAGATTTACGAGCTTTTTAGCGAATTCCCTATTTTCCTCATAAAATTCCCTCCAAAACCTTATTGCTATTTCAAACTCCAAACCCAAATCTTTGGCCCATTTTAAACAAAGCTTGAACTGTTCCAAAAACTCCTCTTTAGCCTGCTCCATATCCTTAACTAAGGTGTGCATGTCCGGCATGGTAAAGGCTCTCAACCTTCTCAATCCTACAAGCTCCCCTTTCTGCTCCCTTCTGAAGCTGTATCTTGTTAGTTCATAAAGCCTTACCGGCAGCTGTTTATAGCTTGTTGTCATATCCCTCATTATCAGATATTGGCCGAAGCATGCCGCAAACCTTAGGAAGTACTTTTTGTTTCCGGAAATTACTATGTACTGCCTTGCGGGAAATCTATGCAAGTACTCTGCAAGATTCGGATGTTCGAAATCGTACATAACCGGACTCTCAACTTCCATAGCGTTGAATTTTACTGCGAGCATACCCACATACTCCTCAAGCAACGATTTTATTAGCCTTCCCTTCGGATACCATCTCAAATTTCCGGGATCGCTTCCAGGCTCATAATCGGCTAACTCAAGCTTCCTCATAAGCTTTACATGGATTGGCTCCTTCTCTACCGTCCTTACTTTGGCAATTTCATAGTCGGCAAACTTTTTCAGATTTTTGAAATTTGAGAAATCAAATTTTTCCACCGGAATTAAATTACCTTCCAAATCCAAAATGTACCAGTAAGATTTCAATTTTTCCTCCTCTTTTAAAGCCTTGCTTATTTCTTCACCGACTTCCTTTTCTCCGATTACTCTGGAAAGCTCGCTCAAAGGATGCCCTTTGCATTTAAGTTCAAATCCCTTGTAATAACCGAAAGGAGCCTTCCCTACTTCAAACCCTTTTTCCTTTAACAAATCCAAAATTTTATCCTTTAGTTCAATTGCTCGGGTTTTGGTTGAAGGTTCGGCTCCGAACAAAAGATGAACATATGGATAAAGGACAATCCTTTTAGCATTTATCTGCCTTGCAACATTCTCAATCTCATCTGCAGCATTTTTTGATATTACATCTAAATTTTCTTCATCACTCTTTTCCGAAGCCCAGAATACAACTAAGCAGTCCTCAAACCCATCCTCTTTTTTTTCCAATTCCTCAGCCTCTTTAATAGCCTTCTTTGTTACCCAATACCTCAGCTCATCGGCATGGATAAGCAGCAATCTCATAAAAATAAGAATCAAAATATTAATTTTTTAGAAACATACTTTAAAATATTAGTATTTCAATATTTAGTATTATGATACTAAAATTTGTTGATAGGGAAGAGGA
>CAZCGS010000005.1:10448-17259 GCA_964498505.1 uncultured archaeon | reverse complement strand
GGTTGGCAAAAGAGGGTTGGATAAAAAATCAAATTCCGAAGGCGAGAAGGGTGAAAAGATTGTAATCTAGTTTTTTTGAAAACAATGGTATCCATCTATAGCGGATAAATCGGTAAGAGTATTGTTATCCTTACTTCCTAAGGGTATTCCGTCTGCATCATCCCAAGCTAAATCAACTGGAGAAATGATTAATTTATTTCCGTCAAAATACATTATATAATTCCATTCATGATTAATACTGCCAATCCTTCCTATTCTTACATTTTTCAGCTTCGGTATATAACTTTCCAAAACCTTCTTTACTGCTTTATAAGCATCAGAATAATCCGAACAAACTCCTTTCCCAGTTTTTAATGTTTCATAAGGTGTATTAGGCTTAGCTTTCTCATCATATTCTACATTATCTTCAATAAGTTTGGCTAGGACTTTAAGCACATCTTTTGTCTTCATTTTATTCAGATTCTCTATTGAATATCCTTCCTTTTCTAATAAAGATTTGACAAGATTTTCAAACTCTGCTTCGTTATACTGTGGGTTTTCAAGTATTTTTGAATAAAGATTATCATCAAAATCCCACAAAATCTTCTTAAGTTCTAAAGCATCTCCAGACGGAGGGGTAGCGTTTTCTACATCAATTTCGTTGTAATCCCTAATTTCAAGGCTCACATTGTTTAATAACTTTAGATATTTAACTTTAAGTTCAAGCTGATTTACATCTTTGGCTATGATTTTTTCGTCTATCCCCGTGCTTTGATTTATCAATTTAACCAGTTTTTCTTTATTTTTAAAGAATTCCTCAGTCGGAATAAGCACAGAATAAATATCGTCAAGACGCTCTGAACTCGAGAGCAGATTTAGTTCTTCATGCAATTCTTTATAAGTTTTTGGCTTATAAGGAATTTTCGATGCATCCAATTGTTTAATAAAATTCTCAAAGTTAGATTCATATCCGAAAATCTGAATTTCTACAAATTTTTTATTGTCTCTGTATCCAGCAGTCCACGCCGCAACAATTTGGTTATTTTTGTCTACCATATCCTGTGAGACCGAACCTTTCCCGATACCTAAAGGTAAAGTATATTTCTTTATCAGTTCAGGATTGTTCTCCTCTGCAATTTCCTTCAAAGTTATATAATCTTTCTCGTATCCTTTCTTAGCAAAATTTTTAATGCCGTAATATATTCCAAAACCGCCTGCAGCACCGGCAATTAGACCTATAATACCAAGTGCTCCCAACTTTTTGCACAACGATGTTTTTTCTGGTTCTTCTTCCTCGAATTCATACGGAGATTCTCCACCAGCCAGTCCAGTTCTTTCCAAACCTAAAGCGCGAATGTAGTGCCAGAAACTGAAGCCTTCTTTATTTGCAATTTCTGTTATGTCTTCGTAACGATTTTTATATCCTAAAGTTAATCTACCGTTTTCCAATTTTAATATTCCTGTACCATCTGAACCCAACTTTAAATCTTCCTCCACTTCTGAAAGAAGGTCAAAGAGAGGTTCAGTTTTATAGCGCAATTCTTTATCATAACCCATAAGTAAAAAGCTATCACACAAATCCTTGACCTCATCTTTAGTAAGGAAAACTTCTGCTTTTCCTTCTCCTAGGTAAATCTTTCCCCTTCCCAAATCTATTATCTTCTTTTCCTCTTCTAACTCTGTTATTCTGTTTCCTAATGACATAACTATAAAGTGGTAAAAATATTTAAATTTTTTCTAAATCAATGTAACGCCCAAACTTTTTACCGAGCCCGCTCCTTCCAGCCCTTCAAGCCTTTTCTCAATGTTTTCTATTTCCCCACCCTTATCTTCTAAAACAAAACTTACCTCAAAAGCGTTTAGACCGAAAGCTATCGGCCTTTTTTCTATGCTTTTGGGATTCAGCTTTTTTAAATTTTCCTCCAATTTCTCCATACTCTCTATGCTTTCCGGCAGCACCTCATATTTAACCAAAACCATTCCCATCTAAATAAGTTATAACAAAAAAATAAATATGGACTTTCTAAAGGTTATTTTGGTTTCCATGCTTCCGATAGCGGAATTAAGGGGTAGTATTCCTTTAGGGCTTGCTTTGGGTTTAAACCCTACCCAAACCTTTTTGATTTCCGTCTTTTTCAACTCCTTGATTTTCTTCCCTGTATATTTCGGATTGGAATGGTTCTACGAAAGGCTTTTTTCAAAGATTCCGTTTTTTGAAAGAATTCTGGAAAGGATAAGGAAAAAAGGCTCGAAATATGTGGAAAAGTATGAGCTTGCAGGATTGATTATATTCGTTTCCGTTCCAACCCCTTTTACCGGGGCTTATTCCGGCTCAGCCTTAGCCTGGCTTTTCGGCATAGAATGGAAGAAAAGCTTCCTTGCAATCTTTTTGGGAGTTTTGATTGCCGGGATAATTGTAAGCATCGCCTCCTTGGGATTATTGGCTGGGCTTGATTTTTTCGGTGCCTAAATTTTCCCGTGTTTTTCGAGCCATTCTATACCTTCAGCCAACTTTCCGATATACCTCATTTTCTCAAAAATACTCATGTCTTTTGGAAGGCTTTCAATAACCTTTTCTCTCGCCTTTTCGTCCTTCTTTTCTAACCATCTACGCCACAAAACATAGGGGTTGTTCTCCGAGTAAATACCGAACTGGTAGATTTTCCTGAAATTTGGGTCATCCATAAACCTCTTCGGCGGTTTTTCGGATTCGCGGAGATTACCGTTATTCTTCCACATATAGTAATAGTTCCAAACCGTTCTCGGAGAGGCTTTAATTCCCTCCCGATAAAGAATTTCGAGAACTTCCCCTCGGGATTTTCCCTGCTCAAACAACCGGAACGCCCTCTCCTTTATCGTTACCATTAAAAAATTAAAAAATAAATTTTTAAAAATACTTTGTAATAGTAAAAAGAAGGACTTTTTCAAAAGAAAAATTTTAAATTGATTTAAGGCTTATTAAATATATGCTTAAAAGGATATCTAAAAATATTTGGGAAATTCCGATGAGTTATAAGAAGGGGATGAAAGTACCTGCCAGAATTTATGCTACAGAAGAGCTTATAAAAAATTTGGATGAAGGGGTTATAGAGCAGGCAACCAATGTTGCTACCTTACCGGGAATCCAAAAATATTCTTTAGTTATGCCTGATGGGCATCGGGGCTATGGCTTCGCAATCGGCGGAGTTGCGGCTTTTGATGAAAACGAAGGAGGAGTAATTTCTCCCGGCGGGATCGGCTACGATATAAACTGCCTTTCTCCTTCTACCGAAATACTAACGGATTTCGGATATACTTTAAAAATTTCATCCCTCAAAAATAGAGAAGAGGCTTTAAGGATTTTCAACATAAAGAAGAAAAGCAACGACTCTTCCCAAATTCTGTTTTTAGCAGAAAGGGAAATTCAGAAAGACGAAAAAGTGCTGGAGATAAAAACCAAATTCGGCAGGAAGATTGAATGCAGCGAGGAACATCCTCTCCTAACTGCCAACGGTTATCTTAAGGCAGGAAAATTAAATGAAGGGAATAAAATAGTTGTGTATCCTTTTGAAGGCATAGATTACTCCGAACCTGAAGGAAAGTTAATTCTAGCAGAAGAGGATTTTGAAGGACAAAACAAAATGGTTATCCAGATACTTAAGGAAAAAGGAATATTGCCATTAAGATTAAACAACCCAAAGATAGGATTGCTTGCAAGAATTTTTGGATTTTGTTTGGGAGACGGATGCATATGCAGAATTGCTAGCAAAGAAAGGACAAGGCACCTAACCCATTTTTACGGCAAAGAAAAAGATTTGGAAACTCTTAGGAAGGACATAATGAAATTAGGTTTCACCCCTTCCAAAATATATTCAAGGAAAAGGAAAATAAAGATAAAAACCGCGTGGAACAAAGAATATAATAGCCTATGCTGGGACAATATGATTAGGGTTTCTTCAGAGTCCTTTGCCATTCTTTTGAATAAATTGGGAATGCCGATAGGCAAAAAGATTTCCTCGCAATTTGTCATTCCGGATTGGATAAGGGAAGCTCCTTTGTGGATAAAAAGGAATTTTCTGGCGGGGTTGTTCGGGGCTGACGGTAGTGCGTGCATAGTAAAGGGATATACACCTTTACCGATTTCCCTTACTTTAACAAAGGAGAAAAAACTTGAAAAGAATGCATTGCGGTTCCTAAAGGAAATAAAGAACTTGCTGAATGAGTTCGGTATAAAGAAGGTTGTAATTTACAAAATCAAATCCGGGGAGGGAAGAACCTGCTACAGATTATCCATCATCGGAGAGGAGGATATCTACCTATTTCTCTCAAGGATAGGGTACGAATATTCGAAGGAAAAGAAGGAAAAGGGTTTGTGGGTGGCAGAATATCTGCGAAGAAAGGAAATTGTAAAAAGGATTAGAAAAGATGTTGTAGAAAGGGCAAAAGAGGTTTATTATAACACTGGAAGTTTGAGCAAAGCGGTTTCGGTTGCAAAGAAAGAATATACAAATCAAAGATTAATAGAAAGGCATCTCTATAGCTCTCCCAAGGAAATGAGGATAGCCCATTCCTTTGAAAAATTTGATGAGTTTTTGAAAGGATTCTGCTTAAAAGGAGGGTTCGTGCTGGATGAAGTTGTAGAAATAAAGGAGATAAGGCCGAGCTATTCCAAACTGTACGATGTTGGGGTAAAACACGAGGCTCACAATTTTATAGCGAATAACATTGTTGTGCACAATTGCGGGGTCAGAATTTTAAGAACAAACCTAACAATAAAAGAGGTAAGACCGAAACTTAAGGAGTTGATAGAAACTTTGTTCAAAAATGTTCCAGCTGGGGTTGGGGCTAGAGGAGCGATAGAAAGATTGGATAACAAAACTTTGGATGAGGTTATGGAAGAAGGAGTGGGTTGGTGTTTAAGGGAAGGTTATGCAACCGAAAAAGATAAAGAGCATTGCGAGGATTATGGCTGCTTAAAAGAAGCGAATCCCGAAAAGATTTCTGCAAAGGCTAGGGAGAGGGGGAGAGATCAGTTAGGTACCTTAGGCTCCGGAAACCATTTTCTGGAGATTCAGGAGGTAACTGATATCTTTGATGAGGAAGCTTGCAGGGCTATGGGAATTTTCGAGCCGGGACAGGTTTGTGTGATGATTCATTGCGGTTCCAGAGGTTTCGGACATCAGGTTGCAACAGATTATTTAAGGATTATGGAAAAGGCTATGCACAAGTATAAAATTCCTTTGATAGATAGAGAGTTAATGTGCGCTCCTATTCAGAGTGAGGAAGGTCAGAGTTATTGGCAGGCAATGTGCTGTGCAGCCAACATAAGCTTTGCGAACAGGCAGGTCATTACCTATTTAGTAAGAAAATCGTTTGAAAAAGTTTTCAAGGAGGATTGGGAGAGTTTGGGAATAGAGTTAATTTATGATGTTTGCCATAATATCGGAAAAAAGGAGGAGCACGAAGTAGATGGAAAGAAAAAGCTTTTGTATGTTCACAGGAAGGGTGCTACTCGAGCGCTACCTAAAGGGCACGAGCTATTACCGAAGGCTTACAAAACAATAGGGCAGCCTGTTTTAATTCCAGGAGCAATGGGAACTGAAAGCTATGTTTGTATAGGAATGGAAAAGGCAAAGGAAACATTTTATTCTTCTTGTCACGGCGCTGGAAGGGTTATGAGCAGGACTAAAGCTAAAAAAATGTACAGGGGAGAAAGGATAAAGAGGGAGTTGGAAGGGAAAGGAATTGTTGTTATGGCAAAGTCAATGCCCGGCTTGGCTGAAGAAGTTGCTAACGCCTACAAAAATGTTTCTGAAGTGGTTAAGGCTGTGGTTGAGGTTGGGTTGGTAAAGTTAGGGTTCAGATTGTTTTCAAGGGGAAATATTAAGGGATAAACTTAGTTTGAAGTTATACCGTCTCTAAGCAAACAAAACTATACAGTGGATAATATACATTCAAGAATCGAAATCTATTTAAATAAAAAAATTATTATTATTTTGTGGTGAAAATGGTAAGAAAGGGATATGAGCTAGAGGAAATGAGCGGAAAAGAATTCATAGCTGAAGTGTTAAATGGTAGAAGGAATTTCTCCAGAATTAAATTGGTAGATGCTGACTTGTCAAGTGCTGATGGTTTTGAAGAGGTGAATCGCTATCTGAGAAAACATGAGGAAGAGCTTTGGAGAGAGCCTATAGATATAAGTTATTCTGATTTTTCTGGTGTTAGAGCTGAAGGTCTTTATTTGCCGTATGTTAAAGGAATGATGGCAAATTTTAAAAGAGCTAATCTTCGGGATGCAAATCTCGAAAAGGCGGACTTTTGGAAAGCAAACCTTCAGGAGGCATATCTTGAAAGAGCAAATCTTCATAATGCATATCTTGAGAGTGCAAATCTCCGAGAAGCAAATCTGAGAAGGGCAGATCTTCGTGACGCATGCCTTGCAGGGGCCAATCTTCAAGAAGCTAATCTTGAAAAAGTATTTCTTTCTTATGCAAATCTTGAGGAAGCTAATCTTTCGAGAGCATATCTTCGTGAGGGATATCTTGACAAAGCGTTCTTTTGGAAAGCAAACCTTCAGGAAGCTGATCTTGGAAAAGCTTCTCTTGGGAGTACAGATTTTGGAGGAGCAAATCTTAAGGAAGCGTATTTTGAAAAAGCATTTCCTCAAATAGCGAATTTTGAAAGAGCGAACCTGGAGGGAGCAGTTTTTCGGGAGGCAGAGCTGAGACAGGCTAACCTTCAAGAAGCAAATCTTGAGAAAGCCGATCTCGAAATGGCGCGTCTTTGGAGGGCAAACCTCCAAAGAGCAAATCTCCAGAAAGCAAACCTTCGAAAAGCAAAGCTTGAAAAAGCC
>CAZCGS010000005.1:4352-10438 GCA_964498505.1 uncultured archaeon | reverse complement strand
AGAGGAGCAGACCTTACAGAAGCTTGTCTAAGAGATGCAAATCTTGGAGGAGCGAAGCTGGAAGGAGCTAAGGCATATCTTATATTCCTGTAAGGAACTTTTAAGGGTTAAAAGCTCAAAACCCTTATTCCGTCCTTTGAAATCTCTATAGGATGCAAATTCTCATCATGCTTTGTTATTCTCATCTTTCTTACTAACAAATGTCTTCCTGCCAAAGAGCCTATGGGAACGAAATCCAGCTTTATTATTCCATCTACTACAAATTCAACTATTCCCAACCTTGAAAAACTTTCGCTACCTTCGGGGATTTCAGAAATTAAAATTGTAGTGCATCCTAAATAGCTTAACATCCTCTTCAATCTTAAAAGCTCTTTTCTGAATTCCTTTCTATACTCACAGTACATCTCCAGAACAGAAATAGGGTCCATCACTAACCTCTTTATGTTCTCCCTATTTTTTATTTCATCTATAATATAGGAAAATACATTCCTTTCAAGTTTTTCTATCTCCGAAATTTTTAACGGATCTATGTACATAATTTCCAAAAGATTCTCTTTTTCGAACTTTTCTAGGTTCCATCCGTAATACCTTGCGATTGTTTTTATTTCCTCCGGAGCCTCTTCTAAGGAGATAAAAATGCACTTCTCACCTTTCTTGAGACCCTCAACCAAAAACTCTATTCCGAAGGTTGTTTTTCCGGTTCCGGTTTTTCCGGAAACGAGCACCATACTCCCTTTTACGAATCCTCCTTCTATGAGTTCGTCCAAACCGAAAATTCCGGAAGGAATCCTTTTTATCTTTTCCATAAATTTATTCTTTTTATTTAAAATTTCTTTGCTTCTTCCTTTATGCCCAAAAGACCTATTGTTAGGAGAAGGGGGAAGGGAACCTCTGTATATAAAGTGCACAGCTTTAGACATTTAGCCCCTCTAAGGTTGCCGAAGGAGAATAATATTAAGGCTAAGGTAGTGGATATTTTACACAGCCCGGGAAAGTTTGCTCCCGTAGCGAAGTTGCTGCTGGAAAACGGGAAGGTTTGTTATGTTGCTGCTGTTGAAGGTATGTACACTGGCAAAAGCATAGAGATTTCTGAGAATGCTGAGCCCAAAAAATGCAACATTTTACCGTTAAAGGAAATACCGGAAGGTTCTGAAATTTGCTTTATAGAAAGGTGCTTTGGGGATGGCGGAAAGTTTTGCAGGAGTTCTGGAGCCTTCGGAATTTTAAAGTCAAAGGATGAAAAGTACGCTTATGTAGTTTTAAGATCGAGAAAGGTTAAAAAAATACCGTTAAGTTCGAGAGCAATAATAGGAAGGGTAGCAGGGTTTGGCAGGGATGCAAAGCCGATAGTTAAGGCAGGAATTAAGTATCACATTATGAGGGCTAGAGGGAGATACTGGCCTATAGTTAGCAAATCGAAGATGAATCCTTGCGACCATAAATTCGGAGGCTCTACAAGGCCGGGAATTCCTACCTCAGCTCCAAGAAATGCACCTCCAGGCGCTAAAGTAGGGCATATAGCACCGAAAAGGACTGGAAGGAAGAAGAAGTAAGGATTTAAGGGAAGGCTTTTTCAAGGAAGAGTACATCATTCAAAAGTTCTTCACCCAATTCTGGCACAGATCTCTTTATTCTCTTTATCGATTCCTCGGGCTTTATATCTGGTACACCTGTTTCTTCAATCGAATATCTTTGAGAACCTACATATATTTCATACAATCCTCCTGAGTAAAGAAGCTCGCGGTATTTGTATCTCCTTATAGCCATACTTCGATTTTTGTCCGATAGGGCATATGTCAATTCAGCAGAGAATGGCTTATACTGAGCTGCAAGATCCCGGAGATAATTTGGAGATTTTGAGGATTGAACAATGGCAATGGAATAGGGAATCTTTTCTTTTATTTTTTCTATTATCTTTTTCTGCTCTTCTTCTGGTGCGCTTCCGAAAATTCGAACATCTATGTCCAAATACCCTTCTTCTTTGTTTATTCCTATATTTACCAAAGAGCAGGAAAGAGAATGTTCTTTGAAAATTATATCCATCAATCCCTCAACCGGCAAGTCGACCAACTTTTTTGCGATTTCGGTATTTAATTCCCACAAAAGGTTATCTGCATCATTTTGGGAGAGAAATTCTCTAGAGGATGTTCTAGATGGAGTTCTTTTGAATTTGGAAGCTAGTTTTTTGGTATAGTACCGAGGAAAAGCTCCGAATCTTTTTATGAGAGAGGTGGGATGTATTTCTATATATTTGGTCCAGACCATAAAATGTTGGAAAAGGAAAATTTTTAATATAATCTTCTCCCATTTTTCTAAATATTTTTTTGGGCCCGCCGAGATTTTCAAAGAAGGTTGAGGAACAATTTAGGGGTGCATAGGAGTACTCTGTCAAGAAGGAGGTGGAGGAACGTAGTTCCCCTTTGAACTCGGGTCTGAGGCTTTTTTTGATGCCACCCATTAGGCCAGGCATCACCCGATGAGCGGGCGCACCACCCTAAGCCCCGATGCTAGCCAGGCTACACCACGGGCCCATTTTTAAATATAATTAACTAATTAAAAATTAAAACAAAAAAATCAAAACTCATTCCTTTAAATCGCTTATTCCTATTAGGAGGAAAAGGGCTCCTATGAAAATTAAGCAAAGTCCTAATGACCCTGCAACAACAGTTACTAACGCTCCCAAGGTATTTACTCCTATGTTTATTCCTAAGTAATTTAGTCCATACCATGCTATCCCTGCTATCACTAATACAATCCCTACCAAAACCTCTAACACTGCATTCATAATTATAATTTTTAATAATTCTTTTATGGAGGAAAAGTGGAAGCTATCTCTAGAGTTGCTGAAAAATAAGATTGCGGGAGAGATTGCTTTATCTCCCAAGCCTGGCCAAACTTTAAAAAAGTGGAGGGAATTGTTTAATGTTCAACAAAAGGAGCTAGCCAAAAGAATGGGAATTTCACCTTCCGTTATTAGCGATTATGAGAGCGATAGAAGATCTTCACCAGGAGTTAAGGTAATTCACAGGTTTGTTGAATCTTTGGTTAATATTGATATGGAAAGAGGAGGTAGCGTATTAAAGCAGTTTGAAGCCCTTTATTCCTCAAAATTAGAACCTTTCATAGTAGATATAAAGGAATTTAGTGTGCCCGTAAGCATTAAAAGATTTTTGAGGGTTTTGGGAGCAAAACCTGCCTATTCCTTTGAAAATAGGGATATATATGGCTATACCATTATAGACAGTAAAAGGGCTATAATCAATTTTACCCCTCAGGAGCTCGTAAAGATTTACGGAGAAACGACTAACAGAGCTCTAATCTTTACCAACATATCGAGAGGGAGGAGTCCTTTGGTGGCGATAAAGGTAACCTCTTTAAGACCGGGGTTGGTTGTTCTCCACGGAATAGAAAAGGTCGATGAAATAGCGCTTGCAATAGCAAAATCAGAGAAAATACCTTTAGCTTTAACTTATCTGCATTTAGAGAGGATTGTAGATAAGCTAAGGAACTTTTACCGAAAATTATGAGAATTCTTATCCAATTTCCAGAAGGGCTTAGGAAATTTGCACTTAAGAAGGCTAAGGAATTGGAAAAAAATGGGAACGAGGTAATTTTGTTTTGCGAGCCTTGCTATGGGGCTTGCGATTTAAGGGATAGAGAGGCTAAACTTTTGGATTGCGAGAAAATTCTGCATTTGGGTCATAGGGATTTTGGGATAAAAAGTGAAGTGCCTGTTGAATATTTGGAAATCAAGGCTGGAAAAAGCTTGGATGAAATCCTGTCGGTTTTGGAAAAAAATTTTTGGAAGTTGAAGGGTGAAAAGGAAATTGCAATAGCATCAAACCCTCAATTCGAGTACTGTTTGCCGGAAATAAAAAAATTTTTGGAAGGAAAGGGAATAAAGGTTAAAAATCTAGGAGCTATTTTGGGATGTTCCGAGTTTGAAGAAAAGGAGAAATGTGCTCTATTTGTTGGAGATGGAAGGTTCCATGCTTTAGCTCTAAATGCTGAAAAATTGTTCTTTTTAGATTTGGAAAAAAACAGGATAGAGGAAATAACAGAGCTTCTCAAAAAATTTGAGATGAAAAAGCTTGCCAGAATTGAGAAGTTTAAGGAAGCCAAGAAAATAGGAGTTCTCGTTTCAACAAAAAAGGGCCAGTTTTATCCGAATTTTTTCGAACTTAAGAAAAAGCTTGAGGATTTGGGAAAGGATGCAAAGGTTTTGGTTATGGATGAAATAAAGGAGGAAAAGCTTTTGGGTTTTTATTTTGATTGTTATTTGAATACCGCATGTCCCAGAATAGTTGACCATTTTTCTTTACCAATGGTAAATTTGCGGGAGATAAAGGAATTGCTTTAGTTACCTTTTTATTTTATCTTAATTTTCTATTATGGTTCAGTCTCCTTTGGAAATTATAATTGCCATCCTCTTTCTCATAGTTTCAAGTGCTATAAAATTTTTAATTTCCTTGGGTTCACTGCTTTTCGTCCTTTTTCAGTCCCTCTCCTACATTTTAAAGGCTGGAGGATTTCTAGGGATGTTTGTTGTTGTCATTACTTTAGCAATTCTATTTTTCATTTTCTGGAAATTTATTTTCTCAACCATCAAGCAGGCAATCCTTGCATTTCTCTTACTTTTCCTTTTCCTTCTTATTTTGTTTTTATTCATTTAAGATTATGGCACTAGAAACCTTGCTTTCAATCATCATCCAAATGCTTTATTTCATAATTTCCGAAGGTGTGAAAATAGTCTTAATCCTTGGCTCGCTTTTTATAGATTTTTTCGTCGAATTTTTTGGGAGTGTAAGGGAAATGGGAATTTGGGGTATGCTAACAGTTCTTGCCATCTTTTTTCCATTTCTGTATTTGATAGGCAGGGTATTTTTCGATAATATAAAAAAAGTAATCCTTTTCGGCGCCATCCTTCTAACCCTTCTGCTTTTGGGAATATTTTTGGGTTAGTTACTTCTTCTTGTGCCTCATCTTCTTCCTCCTCTTTTTTAACTTATGCTTTTTTATCTTCGCCCTTTTCCTTTTTCTACCGCACGGCATAATAAGAATCGCTTTTTTATTTTTAAAATTTCTAATAGATTATGCTCGATATTTGGACCGAAAAGTACAGACCTCAAAAATTGGATGAAATAGTCGGGCAAGAGCCCGTAATTAAAAGGCTGAAAAGTTTTGTTGAGAGCAAGCATTTGCCGCATTTGCTTTTTGCAGGAAAGCAGGGAGTTGGAAAAACAACAGCAGCTTTATGCTTGGCAAACGAGCTTTTCGGAAGGGAAAATAGGAGGAGCAATTTTTTGGAACTTAATGCTTCTGTTTCAAAGGATACTCCGATTCTGGTAAGAATAAAAGGAGAGGTAAAAAGGGTTACCTTTGAGGAGTTGGGCAATTTATTTTTCGGAAAAAGTAAGAAGGAAGTGGAAAAAAAGAAAATAGAGGGATTAGAGGTTCTTTCCATAGACGATAATTATAAAATAAACTGGAAAAGGGCTTCCAGGATACTCAGGCACAAAACAGATAAAATTTTAAGGGTGCATTTAGAGGGTGGAGGAATGCTGAAGCTTACCGGAAACCATTCGGTAATTTCTTTAGATGAATCCGGAAACCTAATTCAGAAAAGCGCCTCCGAATTAAAAGAAGGAGATTATTTGATAAGCTTTGTCGGAATTTTGGAAGGTTCCAGAAATTCAATTTCTCTGGAAGAATACAAACCCAAAATAATAACAAAAAGGATGGTTGACTTAGATTCTATTGACTTAAATGAGAATATATCCTGGGCTTTCGGAGCTTATTTGGCCGAAGGTGCCTTGGGATTTAGAGGAAATACTTCCGGACAGCTAATATACACCTTCGGAGTAGCAGAAAAAAATCATATAGAAAGGATAAAATCTATTGCAGATGGTTTAGGAATATCGACCTATGAAAACTTAACATCTTCCGGATTTAATAGGGATAGATACTCTGCCAAGCAGATAAGATTGCTGAATACCCAACTTACCAGATTCGTAAGTAAATATTTCTATTCCGGAAAAATAAAGAACTCCAAAAACAAAAGGATTCCTTCTTTTGCATACGACATG
>CAZCGS010000005.1:0-4252 GCA_964498505.1 uncultured archaeon | reverse complement strand
CGGAAAAATAAAGAACTCCAAAAACAAAAGGATTCCTTCTTTTGCATACGACATGCCTTTAGAGGCGAGAAAATCCTTACTAAGAGGGTTTTTTGATGGAGATGGATGCGGAAGTTGGGGAGAGGTTGCAAGAATCTCATCCACATCCAAAAGCATGTTAATAGATGTCGGGTGGCTCTCAAGAATATCCGGAATAGAATCCTCTGTTTTTGAGAAAGAGGTAAGGCTGATATGGAAGGGCTCGATGAAGTATAAGAAATCGGATTTGCTGCCTTCAAAACCGTTTATAACCTTTTTCGAAAAGATCTCAGAAAAAATTGATATTAACTGGAGGTATATGTTGAGGCACCAATTGTATGAAGGTAAGGAAAGAATATCCAAGGAAACCATTCTAAGGATATTTGATAATATAGAAAAAAGCAAATTAACCGAAGAGGAGGCAAGAATATTTTCGAATTTAAGGAAATTGGCCCTTTCAGACCTCCATGTACTAAAAATTAAGAAAATTGAGGTAGTAGATTATAACGATTATGTATATGACCTTTCTGTGCCGGAAAATGAAATATTTTTTGCAGGTAATCTACCAATCCTTCTGCATAATAGCGATGAACGAGGGATAGATACGATCAGGATAAAGATTAAGGATTTTGCAAGGACAAGGCCGATAGGTGAGGTTCCCTTCAAAATTATTTATTTGGATGAGGCAGATGCCCTAACAAGGGATGCCCAGCAGGCTTTAAGAAGAACTATGGAAATGTATTCCGAGATTTGCAAGTTTATTTTGGCGTGCAATTATTCTTCAAAACTTATTGAGCCTATTCAATCAAGATGCGTAGTTTTCAGATTTAAACCCATATCGAAAGAAGACACAATCAAATTTTTGGATATGATATGCCAGAAGGAAAGGTTAAAATATGATAAGGAGGCTATGGAGGAAATAGCAAAGGAATCTATGGGAGATTTGAGGAAGGCTATAAATATACTGCAGGCATGCGCCTCCCTGAATAAACACATAACTCTGAAAACTGTTTTGGAGGTTACCGGAAAGGCTAAAATTGAGGATGTAGAGAAAATGCTCAAATTTGCCTTACAAGGTGATTTTGCAAAGGCCAGAGAAAAGCTTCTGTTTATTCTTTTAGACCAGGGGATTGATCCTGATGAAGTGATAAGGCAGATTTATAACAGAATTTTCGAATTTGAAAATTTGAGCGATAAGGAAAAGGCTGAAATCATGCAGCTTTTGGGAGATTACGAATTTAGGCTAACGGAAGGCAGCAATCCTTTGGTTCAATTGGAAGCTTTTCTTGCTCAGCTTTGTCTGAGGAAGAAATAAATTATAATCTTTTAAATATCTCTGAAAAGCATTTTTCAAGCTCTGTCTTTCCAAGTTCCTGACACAATCTTTTTACAGTCTCCTTCAGACATCTATTCTTGTGCGGAACCTCCTTTAGAATTAATCCATGAAGAAAGTATAAAAATTCTTTTATATCCTGGGATTTGACATTTTCCATTTTGCATTTCCACCAATTTTCCCAAAATCTAACAGCTTCCTCAAATTTTTTCATGCCTTTAATTTTCTTGGCTAAGTAACCTTCCAAATTCGGCTTAATAAAATAAAGGTTGTAAGATTTTAGTTCATTTTTTGCTTCCTCATCCAAATTTTGAAAATCTTCCTCATCGACCACAATCGCTATATCTTTCATTGAAATTTCTCCCTTTTCTATTAGAAATTTTATCATAGTACCCAGAAAATTTTTTATATTTGCTATACCCTTCACGCATGTTATTTTTATCTTCTCGTCTCTTTTTTTAAGTTCTATGGTTGGAAGGGTGTTAGCTGAATATTCCCTTACCAAATTCCAATCTTTTGATTTAAGTACTTCAGCCAAAAATATTAGGTCAGTTTCTCCTTCGCAAATTATAAATTTCTTTTTCATAATTTCCTCAAATCTATGCCTATTTTTTCTATAGCACCTAATGCATCTTCTTTTGAATAGCACACATATTTTAAAATACCTTTTTCTAATTCGATAAGATGGTAAAGATTCACCGATATATTCTCTTTTTCTACTCTTTTTAGGAGCAGTGAGATGAAATCTAAGGAGTGAGTAGAGATAAATATCTGATTTTTTCTTTTCTTAGAAGATTCAACTATTTTGTCTACATAAAATTCCATCATTCCGGGATGTAAATGATTTTCAGGCTCCTCTATACATATGAAACCTTTATCGAGAAGGTAGGTTATTATCGAAACTATTAGGGTCGATTTAAGACCGTCAGCAAGAGAAGGAAAGGTAAGAGAGTATTCATCAAATATCGCCCTAATAATATTCTCCTTGATGTCTATATCTTTTACATCTGAATACAGAAATTTTATACCATCTATTATTGCTTGCTTTGCCTTCCATCCAAATAAATCTATAAGTTTTTCGAAAATATTGGCTGTGAGTGATAAATTCCTAAGCATATAATTGTCCAAAGCTATCACTGGCTCAACATCTTCAAAAATATTTTTTAGCTCTTTATTCCAGAGTATAAAATATTGCAGATTTTTCTCTCTATCTATCCACAGATAGTGTGTACAATACCATTTTTCTTCTTTTTTTAGGAGTCTATTCACATTAATAGCTACTTTGATTTCTTCTATTTCCTTTTTTATTTCTTTCTTTATAGTTTCAAAATCTTGGGAAGAAATACTTGAAAAAAAGGATAAAAAATACGCATTTTTTCTATTTATACATATTTTCGGAGAATGTTTGTGTTGGTAATTCAATTCCTCAACTATATCATAAAATTTATTTTTGTCCCATCCCCTCCTGTTAAGGATATTTACAAAAATTGAGTTTCCAAGATAATCAACCTTGCATTTCGACGCACCTATAGCTATGGCTTCCAAGACAGTACTCTTCCCGGTACCGTTCTTTCCTATGAATACATTTATATCGCCAAAATTTTCCAAATCTGCATGTTTTATACCTCTGTAATTTGAGATTTCCAGATTTCTTATTTTTTCTGCCATAATTTAATTTTTAAAATTAAAATAATGATTTATGCTGCTGTATTTACTTGTTTTGGGCATAGCGTTTTTCCTTTCCGGAATAAGGATAATAAATCAGTACGAAAAGGGTGTTAGGTTTAGGTTCGGAAGGTTTGTGGGAATTTTGGAGCCTGGAATAAGATGGATAGTTCCGGTAATAGAGTGGATTCAGAAAGTTGACTTAAGGGTGCTCGCTATAGATATTCCTTCTCAGGAAGTAATGACAAAAGATAATGTTCCGGTTAGGGTAAACGGTGTTGTCTTTTTCAAAGTTTCGGAAGCTGATAAGGCTGTCCTGGAGGTTGAAAATTATAAGTTTGCTGTTGCCCAGCTTTCTCAGGCAGCTTTAAGGGATATTATAGGAAAGAACGAGCTCGATGTTGTTCTTGCAAAAAGGGAGGAATTGGGAAAAGAGATAAAGGATTATGTTGATAAAGAAACTGATCAATGGGGAATAGAGGTTACCGATGTGAAGATAAAGGATATCGAGCTTCCGGAAAATATGAAAAGGGCGATGGCATCGCAGGCAGAGGCAGAGAGGGATAGAAGGGCAAGGATTATTCTGGCAGAAGCCGAATTGCAAGCAGCTCAAAAATTAAAAGAGGCTGCAAACATAATCTCAGAAACTCCTCAGGCTTTGCAATTAAGAATGCTTCAGACTTTGCAAGAGGTTTCGGTAGAGAAAAACAGCACCATAATCTTTCCAATACCAGTCGAGATACTGGAATGGCTGAAAACAAAAAGAAAAGGATAAAGTTATAAGGTTATTTTCTCAATCTTCCATTCCTTTCCTTTAATCTTAAGAAGAATTGCGGTTTTTCCGAAAGCTTCTAAATTGCCTGAAAGGGCTGAAGTAGCTGAACCAGGATTCAAAAACAAAATCCCTTCTTTCTCCCAAA
Organism: uncultured archaeon; assembly: GCA_964498505.1. Classification (GTDB taxonomy): domain Archaea; phylum Aenigmatarchaeota; class Aenigmatarchaeia; order QMZS01; family QMZS01; genus CAZCGS01. Next base: position 316 of record CAZCGS010000005.1, on the reverse strand, counting down.
CTTCAGGTTTATGGGTATGGCCGGAAATTAAAATATCTAATCTTTTTTCCTTTGCAAATTCCAGCATCTTTTCTTTATTCCCCCTTCCGAAAATATCTCCGTGGATTAAACCTATTTTCCTTCCCGAGAGATAAAATTCTGCATAGCTCGGTAAATCCAAAAAGTCGCAATTTCCTCTAACTGCCACAAAAATTTTAGCCAAATTTTTCAATTCTTCAAAAACCTCCTTACCCGTAAAGTCTCCGGTGCATAAAAATAGCTCAACTTCTTTAGCAAGCTCCTTAAGCTTTTTTGGTATTTCTTTGGCCCTTTCGGG
>CAZCGS010000004.1:0-17573 GCA_964498505.1 uncultured archaeon | reverse complement strand
GAGAATCCTCGCGGGCCCGCTAAAATTTAATTTGGTATTTATTTTATGCCTGAAGTTGGAGCTTTGGATTTATATTATCTCTTAAAAGAGTTTTCGCTCCTAAAAAATTCCATTCTCCAGAAAATCCACCATATTCCGGAGCTTAATTTGCTGAAATTGTCTTTTTATGTCAGAAATGAAGGGGAAAAAACCCTAATCATCCTTCCCGATGCCATTTACTTTTCATCTTACAAAATTCAGAACCCCTTGCACCCTTCCAACTTTTGCTCTTTATTGAGGAAGCATCTGCTTAGAAAAAGACTTTTGGAGCTTAGGCAGGTTAAATTTGAGAGGATTTTGGAGTTTGGATTTTTTGATAGAATTTTAATCATCGAACTTTTCAGCAAGGGAAATGTTATTCTGTGCGATAGGGATTATACCATAATAGCTCCGATGAAGCAGGAAAGATGGAAGGATAGAACGATTAAGCCAAAGGAGAAGTACAAGTATCCGCCTGAAAAGTTGGATGTTAGAGGGCTAAATTTTTCTGAATTCAAAAGACTTTTTCTCCAAACAAACAAAAATATAATATCTTTCTTGGCTTCGGATTTAAACTTCGGAAAAAAGTATGCAAACGAAATTTTTAGCAGGGTTGGAATAGAGGAGAAAGAACGATTGGACGATATCGAGTTAGAAAAGGTTTATGAGGAGGCAAGAAGGATTTTTGAGCTGGAAGTTGAGCCGAGGTTATACTTTGGGAAGGGAGGCTTTGCAGATTTTTCTCCTTTCCCTTTGAAGATATATTCTTTAACCCCTTCCAAAAAGCTTTCCTCTTTCAGTGAGGCTTTGGACGAATTTTTTATGGAGAAATTGGAGAAATCTTTAGAGGGAGGGGAAGAAGAGAAGAAGGCAAAAATATTGGAAAAACAAAAGGAGGCTTTGAAATTGTTAAAAAGGAGGATGGAGGAAAATAGGGCTAAAGCCGAGATTATCAGGAGGAATTACCTTTTGATTAAAAAGGTGATGGATGAAATAAAAATTTTGAGGGAGAAGAATCTGCCTTGGGCTGAAATAAAGGGAAGGTTGAAAAATGAGAAGGTAAAAGAGATAGATGAAAAGAATGGAAGGATAATTTTTGAGATGGAAGGAGAAGAGATAGAGATTGATTTCACCAAGAGTTTGGAAAGGAATATAGAAGATTATTTCGAGAAGGCAAAAAAGGCAAAAAGGAAAATAGAGGGGGCAAAGAAGGCAATAGAAGAAATAAAGAGGAAGGAATTGAAGGCTAAGAGAAAAATAGTAATTGAAAAGAAAGAGAAGAGAAAGAAACCATGGTACGAAAATTTCAGGTGGTTTCATACCAGCGATGGCTTTTTGGTGGTTATAGGTAAGGATGCAAGTACCAACGAAATCCTGATTAAGAAATATCTGGAAAAGGATGATTTGGTTCTGCATGCAGAAATTATAGGCTCTCCTTTCGGAATAATAAAGGAAGGTAGGAAAAAAATTTCGGCCCAGGCTATAAAAGAGGCAGCCGAATTCGTTGCATGCTATTCAAAAGCATGGGAGCAGGGTTTGGGAAGCATAGCGGTTTACTGGGTTTTTCCTGAGCAGGTTTCCAAAAAACCACCTTCTGGAATGTATTTACCAAAAGGCTCCTTTATGATCTACGGGAATAAAAATTATTTGAAGAATGTTCCTTTAAGGCTTGCGATTGGGATAAAGATGGGAGATGAAGGAAGGGTAGAGGTGATTGCATTGCCAGCTCAGGCGGCAAAAAAATCTTGCACCTATTTTGTAACCATAGGGCCGGGCTTATTATCTTCTTTTGATCTCGCAAAGAAAATAAAAATGAAGTTTCTGAAGCTTGCAAGTGCAAAGCACAGGGAAATTATTGAAAGAATAGAGCTTGAAAAAATTGCCCGCTTAATTCCTTTCGGAAAAGGAGACATTTATCAATCATGAATGTAATAGCAGGCTATATCGTTATCACCTACCGATTCTATTTTAACAAAGCCGAATCTTTCAAATTGCACTCTATCTTCCGGTTTTAATTTTTTTAGGTTTATTTCACCCACACCCTTAACTATGGAATAATCCGGCATGATCACCTTTACCTGCACGTATTCCTTTGAAGGAACCCATTGAATTTTCGGATAAGGTAAATTTTCATTACCCAAATACATAGATTTTGGATATTCCAATTTTATGTTCGCAAGCCTTATTAATCTTACAACCCTGCCCCTGTAATTTACAAAATCTTCCTTTGGTATGAAAATCCTTTTGCCTACCTTTATTTCCCTTTCTCCCCTTTCCTCAAAATCTGGATGCAAAGGCAATTTTACCTTTTTGGCGGGCAAATTTTCTATGGTAATTTCGATTGGGTCGGGAACAAAAAAATATCGGTTTGCTAAAGGGTCTAAAAGCTTTCTATTGAAACTTGCTAAATAGTCCTGGGTTATGGTAACATCCCTCGCTCTAGGTCCGATTTCTAAAATCATATTTATTATTGCTTCTGGAAAAAAGCCCCGCTTTTTAAAAGCCCTTATCGTTCCCAATCTCGGATCGTCCCATCCGGTATATTCGCCTTTCTCTATCCCTTCCCTTATCTTTGAAGTGCTTAATACCTTATCAGCAAGCAAAAATTTTCCCTGGAGCTTTACTATAGGGTACTTCCACTTAAAATATTCATAGATATACCTTTGTTTATAGGTTGAGGATTGCAAATCAACTCCTCTTATAATATGCGTTACTCCCATCTCGTGGTCGTCTATTGCGGAAGCAAAATCGAGCAGAGGCCAAACATACTTTTCCTTTACCAAGGGATGCTTCGGCTCATCTATTATCCTAAAAGCAGGCCAATCCCTGCAGGCAACATTTTTATCCTGCAAATCGGTCTTTATTCTTCCAACCGCTTCCCCTTCTTTAAATTTGTGATTCAGCATCTTCCTCCATCTTTTCAGGTTTTCCTTAGGATCGAGCTTTCTGCAAGGGCATGCCTTTCCCTCTTTTTTCAATTCTCTGAATTTTTCCGCCTCGCATGTGCATACATAAGCCTTATCCATCTTTATAAGCCTTTCAAAATATTTGTAATATATGTCCAATCTTTTTGATTGGTAGTATATTTTGTCTGGCTTTATTTTTAGCCATGCCAAATCTTCCAAAATCCATTTGTAAGCCTTTTTTAAAGGCACTTTATTTTTTGGGTCCGTATCATCATATCTTAAGATAAAAATTCCCTTGTACTCATTCCTGTAATACCAGTTTACCACCGCCTGCCTTGCATGTCCTAAATGTAAAGGACCGTTGGGACAAGGTGCGAACCTTAAAACAACGGACCTCTTTACTTTTAATAACGGCACCATTTTTTTCTCTTTCTTCTTTTTGTCATCTTCTATTTTTTCTACTCCCATTTTCCTCAGTTCTTTCATCTGCTCCTCTACACTCAATTTATTTACTTCTTCCACAACCCGATCAACTATTTTCTTCAACTCTTTTATATTCTCCTTCTGCTCAGGGAAATCGTTTATAATTTTTCCGATAACCGATGAGGGATTTGCTATTCCGTTGTATCTAATAGCGTTAATCAATGCATACTTTTTAACAATTGTTTTTAAATCCATTAAAAATTTTAGAAAGAAAATAATAAAAATCAAAATTTTTTATATTTCTTCGAGCTTTCTTTCTTCATTTGCCAACCTTTCTACTTCTTTTTTCAATTTCTGATAGCTCTTTTCTTTCTCTTTAATTTTCCCCTCGATTTCCTTTATTTTTTTATTCAATGCATTTTCTTTCTTCTTAATCCTTTCCTTTACCTTTCTGTATTCTTCCAGATTAGCCATTTCCTTCGGAATCTCCATTTTTAGTTCTTTAATCCTTTTCAGCAATTCATTAAGATACTCTCTATCCCTTTTTTCCTTTTCTTTGAGTTCTGATATCTTCTTTTGGATTTCTTTAATCTTCCCGTCTAAACTTGCCTTCAATTTTTTGAATTCCGCATTTTTCTTTTTGAAAGTATTGATGTCTTTTTCCAATCTTTTAATTTCCGCCCTTTTTTTTGCCACAACCTCCCGCAATTTTTTTATCAGTTCTTCCTTTTTCTTATAAAAGTCTCTTTCCAGCTTCCTAAGGTCTACCTTTTTTCTTTTTGTCATAATATTATTAGTTATGCCTTTTTTATATTTCAGAAGGGGAATAGGAGAATACAGCTTTGAAGAGTCAAAGGTCTTGTTCTTCGGGATTCCTTTTGAATATTCCCAAATCCATTCCTTCGGAACGAAATTCTTTCCGAGTTTGATAAGGGAATCTATCGCGAGTTTGGAGGATGAGAAAGGTTTGATAAATAGGGCAAAACTTTGCGATTTGGGAGATTTGGAAATAGTTCCGGGAAGTTTTGAACTTACCTCAGAAAGAATAGAGGATTCCATCAAAATTATAAAAGAAAGGAAGAAGAAGTTTATTGCTGTAGGAGGGGAGCATTTAATAACCTTGCCGATAGTAAAAACTCTAAAACCCAAAACAATCATCCAATTTGATGCCCACATGGATTTGAGGAAGGATTATTTGGATAACAAATTTACCTCTGGGACCTGGGCTTATTATGCCGGAAAGGAGGCAAAAATAATCCAAATCGGAATAAGGAGTGGGAGCGCAGAGGAAAAAAGAAATGCTGAAGAGCTTGGAGTAATTCAGGTTTCTTCCTTAAAAGGATTAAAAATTGAGGAGCCTTTGTATATAACAATTGACATGGATGTTTTTGATTTGAGTTTGGCAAAAGAGGTTTCAATTCCTGAGCCCGGGAAGGGATTTGATTTAGAAAAGATGAAGGAAGAACTTTCCTACCTGAAGGGGAGAGAAGTAATTGGAGCGGATATTTGCGAGTGCAATGCTACTTCTTTTTTGGATGCCACTCCTTTCCTTGCTGGAAAGGTATTTTTCTATTTGCTTGAAATAATGCTAGAATAAACTTCTTCCTACACTAGAGACTATTTCTTTGTCTGGGCTTTTTCCAACCTTTTCTTTTCCTCCTCCAACCATTTTAAAGCTCCAAGCCAAGGTTGCCTCATAGTTAACCCTATCTTCTCCTTTTCTCCTATAGATGCGCTAACTATCCTGCACCTTACCAAATCACCCGGCTTTAAAACCTTGTTTCCCTTCTTGTTGGAGATTAAATTTTGGGCTTGGTTAAAATGGCAGGTTTCCTTCATTATTTGGGAGATATGGATCAAACCTTCTAAAGGACCGAGCCTAACAAATGCTCCAAAATTCACAACATCGCTTACCTCCCCCTCTATTATCTCTCCCTCCAAAGGCTTGAAAAAGAGAGCCTTGTATTTTGTGCGGAAAAAAACTTCAGGCCTTTCCGGAATGATTTCTCCCTCCTTGCTAATCTCATCTATCCCTATTACTCCCAAGAATACACCTTCAGGACCCTTGAAACTTCTTTCCTCTAAGGTTTCCAAAACCCCTTCCTCAACATTCTTTTTCAAATTCCTTGCATGCACTCCAACCTTTTCCTCAATTTCGTACACATAAAACATTAAATTTTGTAGGAATAAAAATTTAAATTGGAATAAAATACTATTATGGTTGGCTTAAAAGTGGAGGCAAACATTAATGGGGAAATTAAAAAGCTCAGGAATGAAATTGCAGAAATCAAGCGATATTTAAATAAATTAATCGAGCTGAACCTGATGCAAATAAAGGAGGAGCTTCCTGCAGATGATGAAGTGAGATTGCTGAGAAAGAGAACTTCCTTTAAAAAAGAAGAATATGTAGATTGGGATAAAGTCAAAAATTGGGTAAAAAAAGAAAGCAAATTAATTGCCGATGATAGTTATCAAAACTCTCCTCCTTTCCCTCGGACCGTCAGTTTCAACAAAGAAAATTTCCTGCCAGGTTCCTAATTGTAACCTTCCGTTTTTAACCGGAATTACCTTTTCGGTTCCTATTAAGGCTGAAAGAATATGGGAAAAAGCGTTATCATCTATTTCATCATGCCTGTAATTCGCCTTTTTCGGAATAATCCTTTGCAAACTTTGCAAAATATCCTCCTTAAGCCCTGGCTCATCCTCATTTATAATTAACATTCCGGTAGCGTGAGGGGCAAACAAAATACAAATCCCTTCTTTTACTTCACTTTCCTCCAAAATTTTTTTGACCTTCGAGGTTATATTAATCAATTCAATCTCCTTTGAGGTTGGGAAACTTATTTCCTTTGTCCAGACTTTCATAAGTATAGTTTAATTAAATCTATTAAATCTCGTCCACCCTCCAATCCGGTTTAATATCCTTCGGCTCCAAAAACTTTTTTTGTATGTAATTTAAAATCCCAGTCCATGCAATCATTGCTCCGTTATCCCTAACCAATTCTTTAGGAACATAAAAAGCTTTTGCTCCCCTCTCTTTACACATAATTTCAACCATTTCCTTTAGCCTTTGGTTAGCACCGACTCCTCCAACTATCAGAACCTTATCCTTTTCCGAAAATGCTAAAGCTCTTTCAACAACCTCGCAGAGCATTGAAAATGCCACTTCCTGAAAGGAAAAGCAGATATCAGCCTTTTTTATTCCAGCCTTAAGCTTTCTCCTGCACTCAGCCAATATTCCTGAAAAGCAAACATCCATTCCCTTTATAGAATAGGGCAAGGGAATCCAGGAACCATTTTTTGCAAGCTCCTCTATCTTTTCACCTGCCGGAAATGGGATATCTAGCAACCTCCCAAGTTTATCTATAGCATTTCCTATTCCGATATCCTCTGTTTCCCCTAAGATATAATATTTCCCTTCTCTATTATCTATTACTTGGGTATTGGCGCCTGAGCAGTATAAAACAATCGGCTCCTCAATCCGATTTATCAATTTTCCGATTTCAATATGGGCTTGACAATGATTAACTCCCAGCAAAGGCTTTTTTGTTTTCCTTTTCAGTTCTAATGCAAATTTGAATCCTTCAACTAGGCATGGTGGTAATCCGGGACCCAAAGCTACAGCTATTAAATCAATGTCCTCCAATTCTATTCCAGCCTTTTCCAAAGCTTTTCTCAGGATTTCTTCTTTAACCGTTCTATGGTGCTTTGCCGCTTCGTTAGGCACTATTCCGCCCTTTTCCGGTTTGTAAGTTGAGAATTCGTTGGAAAGAATCTTCCCTTCTTCATTTACTATCCCTATGCCGAATGTGTGGGCTGTGCTTTCAACCCCTAAGCAGAGCATAAAAAAGGATTTGCAAAAAAGATTTTATGTATGTTGATTTTAAGTACGGAAAGCTGAGGGTAAGATTTTTTAGGTGCCTGCAAAGCTTGCCCTTTTGCTTGGTTAACTTTCAAAGAGCGGGTTGAGAAGAAAATTCCTTTACTTTGGCCAATTTAAAAGCCTTATCCTCTAAAGCTTCAAGGTTCTCTATTTTCTTTTCCAGGGAAATAATCTTTTCAGGGTCTCCTTTTGTTTCAGGGTGCTTGCTTACCAGCAAAGAACAACAATCCGGGTAAGGCAAAATAGAAATTTCGTAGGTGCCTATCTTTTTTGCAAGGTCTATAATTTCTCTTTTGTTGAATCCTATGAGCGGTGACAGAACGGGAAATTTGGAAGCTGAGTAAATGCAATACAAATTTTCCAAAGTTTGGGACGCTACCTGACCCAAACTATCTCCGGTAACTAAAGCTTTTGCTTTCTCTTTTTCAGCTATCAAGCTCGCTATTCTCAGCATAGACCTTCTGTATACTATAGTTCTGTATTTTGCTGGAATATTTTTTATTATCTCCCTCTGAATATTTTCAAACGGAACTAAGTACAATTTGGAATTGAGCTGAACCTCGGAAAGTTTTTTAACTATTCTTTCTACCTTTTTTAAGGAATGGAGAGTTGCAAGGGTTGAGTTGAAGAAATGGACAAATATTACCTTGCATCCTCTCTTCATCATTGTCCAGGCAGCAACCGGACTATCTATACCTCCAGATAACAAACAAACAACCCTGCCCCCTGTTGATCCGGGTAAGCCCCCTATACCTTTATAAACTTTTTTTGATATCAGGATTTCATCCTCCAAAACATCAATCCTTACTACCAAATCAGGATTTTTTAAATCAACTTTTTTGTTCAATTCCTTTGAGATTGTTTCGCCTATAATCTTATTTATCTCTACTGAAGTTTTTGGAAATTCTTTGTTTGCGCGATGAGTTTCAACCTTAAATTTTTCGAATTCCTCCTTTTCCAAAAATTTTATTACTTGCCTTTTTACCCGCTCCAAATCTAAATCGCACTCTTCCGCAAAGTAGAAAATGTCTATTCCCGGAAAATTTTTCAACCTCTCAACTATTTCCTTCTTCTCCTCAATCTGGCAGAGAAGCCTCCCGGATTTTTTAGTTATCTTTTTTACCTTTAGGACTATCTTTAAATTTTCAATCAACTTGCTTTCAAAAACCCTTCTGTTTTTTCCCTTGAGAATTATCTCACTAAAATGTATCGCTAGCATAATCTTTTTTCAACCGCATCGGTTTGCTTTTCTATCCTTTCATGCTCCTTTTCCAGCCATTCGGGAATTTCCCTTCCGGATTTTTTTAAATACTGATAAATGGCTTCCCTTAATGCCCGAACAGCGAGCAGAGAGCAATGCACCTTTGCTTTTGGCAGACCACCCAAAGCCTTTACTATATCTTTTTCCGTGATTTTTAAAGCTTCCTCTACGGGTTTTCCTTTTACAAGCTCTGTAGTAATCGAGCTTGTTGCTATCGCCGCTACACAACCGAAAGTTTTAAATTTTATATCATCTATAATTTCCTTGCCATCTTTATCCTTTTTAACCTTGATGTAAATCCATAGAACATCTCCGCACACAATATTACCAACTTTTCCTATTGCGTCAGGGTCTTTCAACTCTCCAGCGTTCCTCGGATTGGTAAAATGTTCAAGAACTTTTTTGTTGTATATCATGGTTGGTAAGGGCTTATTTTTCTGAGATTTGCAACCTCTTCCTTTAAAACATCAACCGCATAATCTATTTCTTCGACCGAGTTTTGTTTTCCGAAGCTGAATCTTACAGCACCCTGAATCTCCTCCGGTTTTAAGTTTAAAGCCTTCAAAACATGGCTCGGCTCCAACTTTTTTGAGGAGCATGCTGAGGCTGTTGAGCAGCAAATTCCCTTAGAATCCAACCTTAAAACCAAGGATTCTCCCTCTATTCCCAAAAAACTGAAGTTTGCTATACTGCACAACCTTTTTTCTGGATGTCCATTTAGCCTAACATTCTCTATTTCCTTCAGAATTCTATCCGTTAGCCTATCCCTAAGCTTTCTGATTTTTTCAACAACCTGAGAATTCATAATCTCTACAGCCTTTCCGAATCCGACTATTCCGGGAACATTTTCCGTCCCGCTTCTTAACCCGAATTCATGACCCCCTCCATGGAGCAGAGGAGTTATCTTTGTTCCTTCTTTGATAACTAAGGCTCCTACCCCTTTGGGTCCGTGCAATTTATGGGCGTTTATTGTTATTAGGTCTATTTCCATTTTTTTCATATCCAAGGGTTCCTTGCAAAAACTCTGGCAAGCATCGGTGTGGAAATAAATGCCATTCTCCTTACAAATTTTTGCTATTTCCTGGATTGGCTGAATGGTTCCTATTTCATTATTTGCATGCATGATTGAAACCAAGATTGTATCCTTTCTTATAGCCTTCTCAAGCTCCTCTATTTTTACCACCCCATATTTATCTACGGGCAAATAGGTTACCTCATATCCGAGCTTTTCCAACCATCTGCATGCGTTTAAAACGCAGGCATGCTCCGTTACCTGGGTTATAATATGCTTCCCTTTGTCTTTATTTGCTAAAGCTATTCCCTTTATTGCTAAATTGTTGGCTTCTGTACCGCCAGAGGTAAAGACGATTTCGTTAGGCTCTGCATTCAACCTTTTTGCTATAATCTCTCTTGTTTTTTCTATAGCTTCCCTTGCCTCCCTTCCCATTTCATGGATGCTCGAAGCATTTCCGTATTTTTCCCTAAAAAAAGGGAGCATTGCTTCTAAAACTGCTTCATCCAAAGGAGTTGTGGCTGCATTGTCCAAATATACCCTTTTCATAATCTTCTTCCCCTCCTACCTCCGGGCCTTCTCATATAGCCATGGATGATAGGGGTTACATCCCTTATTACCCCTATTTTCAAACCTCCTCTCGCCAAACCTTTGATAGCTGCCTGAGCACCTTGTCCGGGAATTAGTTGTTTTATGCCTCCTGGCGCCCTAACATTTATATGAACTCCTGTTATTCCCTTGCTTTTTGCAATTTCAGCAGCTTTTAAGCCAGCTTGCAACCCCGGATAAACAGAACCTTTCAATCTATCCTGCCGGGTCATCATTCCACCGCTTATTCTTGCAATGGTTTCAGCCCCGGTAATGTCTGTTATATGCACAATGGTATTATTAAAACTTGAGAAAATATGGGCAACCCCCCAAACCTCCTTTTCCTCTTTTTCAGCCATAAAAGAAATTTGCTAAAAATTTAAAAATTGGCGGTTAGGCTTTTGAGTTTATGTTATCCCTTCCTTGCCCACTGACATCTTCCCTCAACACATTTGCAGGCGATTCCAAATTTCTCGGCATCATAGCAATCAAGCCATTCGCAGGTTGTGATTAAAGGCTTCTCAAACCTCGACCTGCAAATTTGGTTGGAGCAGCCATCTCTTATGCAATCCCCATCGCTATTACATTTGCCATAACTCGACCAACCGCAGAATTCCAGGTTTGGAGATAAAATATAGCGGTTGCCATCCTTATCCAAAAACTCAACCTTCGCCTCTTTAGAAACATTAAAGATTGTTACCTTTCTTCTGCACATGCATCTGCAAAGCTCGCCATATTGCTCCTCTAAAATTTTATAAGTTGAGCCTTCTCTCTCAACTTTCACTTTAACCCCGCAGCAATTAACCCAAATCCTGGTATTCAAAGTTTTATTTTGCCCGTCGTAGTTTACCAAAGGGCCTTTAAATTTCGGAAATCCTGGCTCGCAACTCCGAACTTCATAACTTACCTTGCCCGGATTGAATTTAGTAAGAGGATAGAGCATAAATAGAGCTAGAATTAATGCTATTCCGATAGCATACTTAAGATTTGGATTCATCTTTAGGTTCAACTTTTTTAAAATCCTCAAGAGATAGTTCTCCAGCCTTCCTCAACCTTAGGATTTCCTTAGTTAGCAGGTACGCAACCAAAAGCAAAGCGTTTTTGTTTTTGGTATTTACCGGTATTACAAAATCTACATTGCTCGGAATAATGTTTGTGTTACATAAAGCAATTATCGGAATTCCTTCCTTTGCGAGCTCGTTTACTCCATTCTTAAAGTGTTTTATGTCGGTTACCAAAGCTACTTCCGGCTCCATAAATACCTTTCCTTGCGGGTTTGTGATGAAACCTGCGGGATATTTTGTCATTAACTTTGCTTCAATTAGGGATGCCATTTTTTCGAATATTTCTTCTTCCTCAGCTTTGCAGAAAATAACTATTTCATTTTTGCGGGATAAAAAGTTTGCCGCTATCCTTATTCTTTCGTCTACCTTTTTCAAATCAAAAAAATTCAATCCGGTAGGTGCGGTTTTTAAAATAAACTTTTTCATAAACTTTGTTTTTTTAATGCTACCTTTGTGCACTCCAGCCTTAAGATATAACCCTCTGCTTACCAAAAGACCCATACCTTTTTTAAAAAATTAAAACTTAAATTTGGTAATGAAGGAGGGAGAGGAAAGGGTTTATACCATCCCTTTAAAAAAGGCGAGGAGAAAGCCGAGAAGTAAAAGGGCGCCAGCAGCTGTTAGAGTGCTTAGGGAATTCCTCCTCAGGCATACAAAGGCGAAAGATGTAAAGATATCAAATGATGTAAATGAATTTGTATGGGAAAGGGGTATACACAAGTTTCCTCCAAGAGTTAAGGTTAGGGTTAAAATAAAGGAGGGCATAGCCTATGCCGAGCTGTTAAAATAGTTAGGTATTTATGCCTATCTTTAGCTTCTTTACCTCCATTTTTAGGCTTGTGCTGTTTTGGGTTAGGTAATAATACACAAAATTCAAATTTGGGCTAGGGCAGGTTTGATATTTTAGCAATCCGTCCAGGCAAAAGTCAGAGTGGATGGGCAAAGAAGATAAATCAAAATTTTTGTTCTGGTTAAAAATCCGGACCTTTTCAGGGTCGGAAATAGAGTAATCTGCCCTTATGCAATTTTCCAAGGAACAGTTTGGATGTTTTAATGGCATGTTATTTGAGGCAAATATGGTTATTATTCCGTTTCCTTTAGAATATATGGTTACGGTTGAATTTTCCTCTTTTATGCACAAAGGTTCTTGATTGGAGTATGCAATGTAATATTTGTATTTTTTCGGTATGCTCAGCGAGAAGCAGGTTTTTGAATATAATTTTCCTTTCGGTATTACAATATATTTATATCCGGAAGCCAGATATCTTCGCTCTATTTCTTTTTTTAAAAGTTTTGCTTCAACTTTTGATAGCATAACCTCCTCATTTTCAAGAATTTCTTTTACTTCTTCGTTTATCATAAAGATGGAGAATGATAAGATGGTTATGAAGATAAAAAGGCCGATAGCAAAGTCAAAAGAAATAAAACACTTCATTATTTAATTTTATGTTCGGGTTTAAAATAAAGTGTTCCGATGGGGTGTATGGAGTAGAGGAGGATTCCCTTTTCTTTTCAGAATATCTCTATAATTTGTATAAAAATGGATTTCGATGCGGGAGTTCTTTGGATCTCGGAACAGGTACAGGGATTTTGGCTTTTTACCTTTCCAAAATTTCAAAGAAGGTTGTTGCCGTAGATGTAAATAGGGAAGCTTTAGCTGTTGCTCAAAAAAATGCAAGACTAAACGGGATTTGCAATATAATCTTTAAGGAAAGCAATCTTTTTTCATCCTTAGCAGGGATGAAATTTGATTTGATAGTGTTTAATCCTCCGTATCTTCCATACTCTCCAAAAAATAAAGAAGAGCTTTCCATTTGCGGTGGTAGAAGTTTGGAGTTGGTATCAAAATTTTTGGAAGAGGTAGGGTTGCATTTGAAAAGGGAAGGGTTTTTCCTATTGCTTTTATCCTCTTTCTCAAATCCTCAAAAATTCATCAGGAAATACAACCTCAAAATTCTCGCCAGAAGAAAATTATTCTTCGAGGAGCTCATGATTTTAGGGAATCAGTAAGGGCGCTTCAGAAGCGCTTTCTTCAATCCAGAATTTTTAGGATTTCACCTTTAATTTCTGCCTTCCCTCCCTTAGGCAATGCCAGGATTTCATTGCATACCAAACATCTTACTTCCCTGCTTGCATGGCTAAATATTATCTGCTTGTTCTTGCACTTCCTGCATTTCACTTCCAAAAATTTGCTCTTAACCATATTTTAATCTTTAAGAAAAGTATTTAAAAATTTATAACAAAATAAATCTATGCCAAAAATTAAGGCTATCGAATTTAAACTTTTCTCACCTCAGCAGATAAAGAAGTTGGGGGTAGTTGAAATTACAAGGCCGGAATTGTATGATGCCGATGGTTATCCGGTGGAAAAGGGGTTAATGGACCCAAGGTTAGGGGTAATCGATCCCGGCTCTAGATGCAGGATATGCAAAGGTAACATAGATACTTGCATGGGGCATTTCGGTTACATCCAGTTGGCAAAACCCTGCATTCATCCTGCCTTAGCACCCTATATCTATCTTCTTCTGAAGGCTACATGCAAGAAATGCGGCAGGATTTTGGCTGATGAGAAAATAAAAGGGCTGGCAGAATGCGCGAAAAATGCAAAGAGCGTTTGTCCTTTTTGCAATACCAAACAGGGAAAAATCAGGTTTGAAAAGCCCTATGCATTTTTTGAAGATAATAAAGAATTGAGCAATGAGGAGATAAGGGAAAGATTGGAAAGGATTCCGGATGAAGATCTGGAAAGAATGTATTTTAAAGGGTTTAGACCGGAATGGGCGGTTCTTACAGTTTTACCCATCCCTCCTCTATGTGTTAGACCTTCAATAGTTTTGGAAACAGGGGAGAGAAGCGAGGATGATTTAACTCATAAGCTGGTCGATATTGTAAGGATAAACGAGAGGCTGAAAAGAATTTTAGAGATGGGTGCTCCAGATTTTGTCGTAAAGGATGTGACGGAGCTTTTGCAATATCATGTTGCAACCTATTTGATAAATGAGCTACCGAATATACCTCCTGCAAGGCACAGATCAGGAAGGCCTTTAAAAACTCTGGCCCAAAGGTTGGTGGGGAAGGAGGGAAGGTTGAGGTATAATCTGACAGGAAAAAGGGTTAACTTCTGTGCAAGAAGCGTTATATCTCCTGATAATTTTTTGGAAATTAATGAGGTTGGAGTTCCTTATGAGGTTGCAATGACCATTACCGTTCCAGAGCCAGTTTTGGAGAACAATACAGAGGAATTGAGAAAACTTATCCTGAACGGACCTAATAAATACCCCGGAGCTAATTATGTTGTCAGGCCAGATGGTATGAGAAAAAGAATAACAGAGGAAAATAAGGAGCTTATAGCTAATGAGATAGCCCCAGGATATATAGTTGAAAGACATTTGAGGGATGGAGATTGGGCCATCTTCAATAGACAACCTTCCTTGCATAGAATGTCGATGTTAGGGCATAGGGTGAAGGTACTCCCCGGAAAAACATTCAGATTGCATTTGGCTGTAACAACTCCTTATAACGCCGACTTTGACGGAGATGAGATGAATTTGCATATTCCCCAAACCCCTGAAGCCATAGCAGAGGTAAGGCATTTGATGGATGTAAATAAACACATAAGGAGTCCTAGGTATGGTTTGCCAATCATAGGTGCCAAGCAGGATATTATTATGGGTTGTTATTTGCTTACAAGGAAGGAGGTTGTTTTAAGCAAAACAGAGGTGGCAAACCTGCTTTATTGGGCTGGAATTAAGGAGGTAGAGTTGACAAAGGAGAGATATACGGGTAAGGAGGTATTTAGCTTTTTCCTGCCCGAAGGATTGAACCTTGAATTCAAATCAAGCTCCTGCAGGAAGTGTTACAAATGCAGAAAGGAAAATTGCGTACATGATGCTTATGTTATAATTAAAGATGGAAAACTGATTAAAGGGGTGATTGATAAAGCGGCAATCGGAGCTGAAAAGGGAAAGTTATTAAACAAGATTGATTTATTATACGGAAGCGACTTTGCGGCGGAATTTTTAGACAAAATTACAAGGCTTTCAATACTCATCTTATTGAGATTTAATTATACCTTGTCAATTTCCGACTTTGATTTGCCGAGAAAAGAAAGGCTGAAAGATGAAATTGAAAATGCTGTTGCAGATTATATAAGAAAAAGGAGGAAAGGAATAAGCGATGAGGTTGCTTTACCAGAATTAGAATCTGTGCTAAACAAAGCGGAGCAGTTTGTTAGGGAGCACATGCACCCCGAAAGCAACTCTATAAAAATTGCAGAGTCCGGGGCAAGAGGCTCAATAATCAACATAACCCAGATCTGCGGTTTGGTGGGGCAAGAGAAAAGCAAAGGTAAAAAAATAACGAGAGGTTATTATAATAGAACGCTGCCCCACTTTAAAAAATTTGAGCTTCACCCTAAAGCTTACGGATTTGTGGCGGGGAATTACCGGGAAGGTTTGGACCCAATAGAATTTTTCTTTGATGCTTTGAACTCAAGAGAAGGTTTGAGCGATACAGCACTAAAAACAAGGCATTCGGGTTATTTAGAGAGGAGAATTATGCACTGCTTGCATGATATAAAAGTTACTTATGAAGGTTTGGTTAGGGATGAGGCGGGAAGGATAATCCAATTCGAGCCTTTGGGAGATAATGTCTATCCTTACCATTCCGATGAAGGTAAAATAGAGGTAGAAAGTATATTATGAACATGGAAGAGATATTTAAAAGGCTGGAGGAATATTGCGAGGCAAACAATATAAGAGGAGAGAAAAAGAAGGAGCTGGAAAATAGGCTGAAAGAATTAATAGAAAAGGCAAAGGTAGAGCCCGGAGAGGCTTTGGGCATAGTTTGTGCCCATTCTCTCTCGGAACCTGCAACTCAGTTAACTATGCGGGCTTATCATCTTGCCGGAGGTGCAGCTATTCATATGAGTTTGGGTTTACCGAGACTCATCGAATTATTTGACCAGAGAAAAAATATTGAGTTCATTACCACTGTTTATACCCGGGACGGAAAGGAGGAAACTGCAAAGAGGGTAGCCTCAAGAATAGTAGAAACAAAGCTTAGGGATTTAATAACCTCAATATCTTTAGACATCCTAAATATGAGGGTGGAAATAAAGTTGGATGAAAAGGAGCTTTCTTTGCACAATTTGGATAATAAGGATATAAAAGAAAAAATACTCAAGCAGGTAAAGGGTATAGAGGTTGAGGTTTCCAAGGATAAGCTGTATGTGTATTCAAAAAAACTTAATATGAGGGAATTCAGGAAACTAAAAGATAAATTGCTAAATGTTCATATAAAAGGGATTAAAGGCGTTAAAAAAACTTATGTAACGGAAATTGATGGAGAATGGGTTGTTCAGTTGTACGGAGGTAATTTTCAGAAAATACTGCAGATAGAGGAGGTAGACCCTTCTAGGACTTACACAAACGATTTTGAGCAGTTGGAGAAGGTTTTGGGTATAGAGGCTGCAAGAGCTTTGTTGATAAATGAAATAGAGGATACTTTGCAAAAGCAGGGAATTAATGTGGATAGAAGGTATATGGGTTTGATTGCGGATTTAATGTGCTTTTTCGGGAAAGTGCTTCCCGCAAACAGGTATGGGCTAATGAAAAAGAAAAAGAGCGTTTTACTGAGGTTGAACTTTGAGGAAACAATAAAAGAACTATTTAAAGCCTGCGTTCTTGGAAAAAGGGAAGAATTTAATACTTTAATGGCTAATCTAATGGTGGGACAAATATCTCCGGTAGGGACGGGAATGGTGAAGTTAAAATGGAAAGTGTAACTAAGTTTGCTAAGGAGGGGAGATTGATTATAGGTACGAGGAGGACATTAAAGCTTTTAAAAGAGGGAAAGATTAAAAAAGTTTATGTTGCGAGTACCTGTCCGAAAAATATTTTGGAGATTATTGAGAAGTATTCAAAGGATAAAAATATAAAGGTTATTTATGTTGAGAAGAGCTCAAGGGACTTTGGTAAGATGCTGGGAAAGCCTTTTTTAGTAACGGTGGCAGGGGTAAAACATGGAAAGGATATTTGATAAAAGGACGATGTATTTGGTTTCGGTATTTCAAACAACGACTTCCCTTTTTCCAAAGGATTGCATAGAGAATAATAATACTGTTTACTTCATTTTGCCGAAAGATGGAAAGGTTTCTCCCGAGCAGAAAATAGCCCTCTCAAAAATCTTGGGCAAAAAAATTTCATTCATTAAATATTACGATAATTTAGAGGATTTTTTGAAGCATATGATATCTCCGAAGGTTAAGGTGGAGAAGTTGAATAACAACACTGTGATGTTAAGATTAAATAAATTTAATTATCTGAAATACAAAAAGCATAAGGAGGTTTTAGACGCCATTATCTCGAGATTGTACGGAATAGACAAAATTTTGGTTAAAACAATAATCTAAAAAAAA
>CAZCGS010000003.1:13398-19922 GCA_964498505.1 uncultured archaeon | reverse complement strand
TGGCGGAAGGTGAGGAGTGTAATGTAATTTATTGGGATGCAGGTAATGGAATGTGCCAAATACTCCAAATATTACCAAAAGTAGATGATAAAGGTAAGGCTATAATTATGAAATACCTAAAACTAATTCTTGAAGTCGCTGAGGATGGATAAAAATGTTCCAAGAAGAGCACTTGACAAAACAATTCTTGGACGAATTAATGAAAATCTGGGAAACTGAAATATACCCGCTAAATGAAGAAGAAAGAAATAAACTAGATTTGACCGAATTGCTTAATTATGACAAAGAGACATTAGAACGATTTAAGGAATTAAGCAGATACGGAGAGTATAATGTAAAATTTCTCCTACTTTTAGCCAAGTTACTTATGCTTCAAGAAAAAACTAATTATCCCGAAGGTCAACTGTTTCAAAACTTGCTTAAAAAGTTGAAAGAAGGAGAAGATATTTTTAGTATTCTGCAACGGCTACTTTAAAAAGGCTAAAATAACCTATTTTGAAAAATTACCAGCCGAGCAAGCTCCTCTGAGTATGCTTACCCCTCTCCAACTTTTCTATGTATTTAGAAACCCTTTCTTCTGAGAAATTATGCTCGTCGCACAGGATTTTTTTTATTTTTTCAGGGTCCGGCTTCTCAAATTTTATCTCGTACCTTTCCTCAACCTCAGGATTCAAAAAGAAATCGAAGATTTCCCTAATGCTAACCTCATGCTCCCATTCTACTTCCCTTTCTATCTCCTCAACCTTTCTAAACTTCCTTACCAAATCCAAAGCCCTTTTAGGACCTATTCCC
Organism: uncultured archaeon; assembly: GCA_964498505.1. Classification (GTDB taxonomy): domain Archaea; phylum Aenigmatarchaeota; class Aenigmatarchaeia; order QMZS01; family QMZS01; genus CAZCGS01. The sequence goes on along the minus strand of CAZCGS010000003.1, from coordinate 19,130 downwards.
TTAACCCCTTCCGGAGCGTAATCTGTGCCAACCAAAATTCCTATCAATACCAACTGCTCCCTTGTTATTCCTAAGTTTTTCAATACTTCATCCAAATAGATAATTTCTAACTCTTCCTTAGCAGAAAGATTCCTAACCAATCTTAAAGCTCCGAAGAGCAAACTATCGTAATCTTGAGAGGCGCAGGCAAAGGAATTTCCGTCAATAACTATTTTTGCACATTGAGCCTCTCCTTCTGTTTTAGCTTGGATAACGGGCAATCCCATAGCCTTTAACAATTCCTTCGAATCCTTTAGCATTTCCTCGCTAACAAAAGATGCCGCCTTTGCATGCTTCCTAGCCTCTTCAAAATCACCTTTTTCCAAAGCCTCCTTCCATTTTTCCTGAGCTTCCTCCCTAAACTCCTTCCTCTTCTCAATCTCTCTTTTTTTAAATTCCGGAGGCTCTCCATCCCAAACATAGACAGGCTTTATCCCCGTCTCTATAAAATTGACGGTCCGGTAAAAAAATCCCGAAAGGTGGGAAGTTACCCTACCTTTGGAATCCATCAAAGGGGTTCCGTCCTTTTGCCTGATAGAGGAAAGAAATTGATAAAGGAAGTTCATGGCATCTATTGCAATTACCTTCCCAGAAAGGGATTCTAAAGAAATCTGCTCTGTCGGAATTATATCCCTAAGGTTTACCCCCATAAAAGTTTTTATTTTTTAAGTTTTTTATAAAGAGTTTTGGATTATTCTATGCCCTATTCCAAATTCCTTGCAAGCCTCATTCCGGCAAAACAGTTAGCGATGCTCCCGGGATCAACCAAAGCCTTAACTTTCTTTGATTTTGTTCTTTCTAACTTCTCTTTTCTTCAATAACCTACAGAGATAAACTTTTAGCAAACACTAAGCATGATGGTTATTCTCTCCTTTTTCCAAGCAATATCTCAAACAACTCCCTTGGAGAATACACCTTAATCTCTTCAATTCCTCTCAAGTCAGGATCACCAGAGAAAATTCCGCAATTAAAGGCTAAAGCTAAAGCAACATACGGCACATCCTTTTCATCCTCTAATAACTTCATTGCCTTAGGAACCCAATTACCGAAAGCTTCTGAGGGAACTATTTCTATTTGCGAGAAAATTAGATCAACCATTGCCGAAAATACTTCTTCCCTTAACCCAGATTCCTTAAGTATCCTATTCCGATGCTTCGCAAACTCCGAAAGCATAAAATCAGGAGCGAAGAATTTAAACTTTCTTAGCACTTTATTTAATGCGAATACCTTAAATGAAATACCTCTCTTAACCAAAGCTGAAAGAATTACATTAACATCAACGATTAATTCCATAACCCATCACCTTCTTCCGTACAACTCAATATATTTTCTGGCTAAAGACCTGTTTATTTCGTCAGCAATCTCCTTTGCCTTTTCTTCTGTTAATTTCGACTTCTCAAGCTCTTTGGAAAGCCAGGAAATTCTTTCCAACTCCTCCCTTACAACCCTACTCACAAATAAAGACAACTCTACTTTATTAACTTCCGCTATGAACTTAACATCCTCCGGAACCTCTATTTTGACTTCTACCATAACATATAAAAGGAAAGAATATATAAATAAAACTTTTCCCCAATCCCAATAACCCAAGCCTATTCTTTAATCTCTCAAGGCAAATCATCTACTTCTTAACTCCGACGACAAAATTTCCAGTGGATGCAATCTTTTGCTAAGCCATGAGCACAGAGTTTATCTAAAGAAAATACAAAGCTAAATTATAGAAAGGTTGGCCTATTCCATATCCTCAGGATACTGCAACATCCCAATCCTGTTAATCCCCTTCAAAATATTAAACCTTTTAGAACAAAAATAAAATATGGTATCCCTATCTTCGGAAAAGCTCATCAAGATTCTGCTCATGATAATTTTAATTGCTATTGTAGTAGGAGGGCTTCTTTTACTTTTCAACTCCCAGCTCGTACCATTTTTAGACAGAATAAGCTCCCAAATATTTTCGGGTTTTGAAAGTTTTAGGTAAGTATGGCGAAAAAGGGAGTTTCTGCAGAAATGATTTTGCTTGTAAGCGTTTTCCTTCTCACCCTAATGGTCATAGTTCCGATTCTCTATAAATACTTCGTCCAATACTATTTCTGGAAGGAATTGGCCCAAGGGGTATTATGGGGTAAGGCTAAAAAAGGTGCCTCCGGATTAATAATAGGGGGTTACCATATAGCTAAGGGAACGATTTTGTACATAACAGCAACAAAGGTGCAGCAGTTTGCCGCAATGTTAGAATCCGAGCTCTTTTCCCAATACAATCCTTCCATACTTTGCAGCTCCTGGTACAATAACTGCAAAAAAGGCTATAATCTTGGAAGAACGCCCTGGACAAAGTTGGAAACTAGTATGAACGATTTGAAGGAGGTTGATGAGTTAAAAATGGAATGCATGCCTCCGGAAGTTGAGGCTTTTAAATCAGACCTGGAAAAAAGGGATAAAAGTTTTTCGGCCTTAAGCGAGGAGGAAAAGGTGAATGCCCTCAGAAATTTTTGCGGAATGCTGCTGGTTCAGAATTGTAAAGATTGCATTAGTTAAAAAATTTTCTGTTATTATTATATCGTAGTTTATTATGGGCAGAAAGGATAAGCTGGTGGAGGAGATAGTGGAGTTAATAGAAAAGAACTATTCAGAATTTGAAAAGGCTGCTTTGCATAGTGATACCGATTTTCCGGTCGACGCCGAATACAAACTTTTTAACTCTTTATTTTCAAAAGAGCTGAAGGATCCGAAAGAAATAAAAAGTGACATCATTCAAGAAGTTGTAGAGGAGCTTGAAAAAAGGAATCTTTCGGTTTTTATCCTTAATGGGAAGAAAAATTATGATGGGATTCCAATAAGTGCATTACTAAACCTCTCTCCAGAGGAGAAAATAGAAATTGAAATAAAGAAACCTTGGAACTTATTAGGGATGTATAATCAGAAAAATATTAGGATTAAAGGAAAAGTTAGAAGATGTTTAGGAGTTGGGATGATCAAAGGCGAAATTGTGGTTGAAGGAGATGCAGAAGATTATGTTGGAGAACTGATGAAAAGTGGAAAAATAATAGTAAACGGAAATGTTGAAAATTATGCCGGGTACCACATGCAGGGTGGTGAAATTTGGGTTAATGGTGATGCTGGAAAAGGTTTAGGGCGTTTCATGGAAGGAGGAAGAATTGTGGTAAATGGAAATGCCGAAGATGGAATAGGAGATTGTATGTTTGGAGGAGAAATCTGGATTAAAAAACTAGAACTCAAAAATTTAAGTCCTTATTATGAAATAGGGATGGGGAAAATTTACAAAGGGTTGCCTGGAGAAGATTTCGAGCCTGTAAGGATATTTGAAATTTTGGAGAAACCAGGTGAAGGATATGTATTTTTTTACTTCGATAAGAGAGAAAAAAATAGAAATTTCACAGACAGAGCTGAGCATGCACTAACCACAGCTTTTAGAGCATATAGATATATTCAAACTTCTGAAAACGAAGAATAACTAAAGAATTTTTTTACCAAGGTTCCTTTTTCAGTTTAAAAAGAAATCCGAAGAGGTTTGAAAGGAAATGAAGGAAAGGGGTTACCAGAATTAAGAAAAGAACTGTTAGAAAATCAACTTCTGCAAAGAATTTCAGCAAAATCAAGGAAAAAACAAGAAAATCGGTTTGGTCCAATAAAGGAGCGAATTCTCCCCTTTTTAAACCGAATCTTCTTTTTATGAAAGAACCTATGCAATCTCCTATTAAAGCCCCCAGACTTAAGGCTAAGATTGAAAAAAAGGAATGTTTAAATAAAGAAATCGGCAAGTAAGGTTGAAACGTAATTTGCAAAATGCCAACAGAAAATCCGAAGATAATGCCCGCAAAGAAACCTTCCCAGGTTTTTCCATCTCCTAAAATCCTTTTTCCGTCAGGAAGCTTCTTTTTAAAATCCATCGGACACTTCCCTTTAACCAAAACCGGAAAAAAATTTGCGGAATAGCAGGGAAGGATTAGCCAGAATGCATTTGCCGCAAAAATAAGCCAATCCATAATATTATTATTGCTTAAATAACATTATGCCGACTATAATTTGCGATTACAGAGAAGGCAAGACGAAAATCCCGGAGATTTTAAAGAATTTGGGTTGTAAGGTTGAGGCAAAAAATTTGGAAATAGGTGATTATCTAACAGAAGGTAATGTTTGCATAGAAAGGAAAACCTTTCAGGATTTTGTTTCGAGCATAGTTGATAGGAGATTGTTTAATCAGGTAAGGGAACTGAAGGAAAAATATGAGAAAAGTATTATTGTTATAGAAGGTAACGACTATTATGCAAATGTTAGCATCAATGCCGTTTACGGAGCGATAGCATCAGTTGCTATTGATTATGCAATCCCTTTGGTATTTTTCAGAAATCAGGCAGAGGTTGCAAGGTTCTTATTCATCCTGGCAAAGCGTGAAGAAAAACCCGGAAAAAAGGAAAAAATTCAGCTTCACAGGAAAAAACCAAAATCAATAAAAGAAATGCAGGAATATCTTGTAGCATCTTTTCCGGGAATAAATGCAAAGCTTGCAAAGGAGCTGTTGAAAAAGTTCGGAGCTCCGATCAGGATATTTAATGCCAATAGGGCTGAGCTGTTAAAGGTTGCGGGGTTGGGAGAGAAAAAAATAAAAAGGATGAAAGATATTTTGGAGACGAAGTATAGAGAATAAGCTTTAAATAATATTCGGTACCCATTAATTTATGGGTAAGGTGCTCTCATTTATAAAAAAAGAGATAGAGGCTCAGGGTGCCCTGCATTTTACCCTGATAGACCCGGAGGAAGAAAAAAATTCCCTAGGAAAGAAAATAGCTAAAAAGGCTTTAGATGCTGGGACAGATGCCTTTTTGGTCGGAGGTTCTTTGGGGGTTGATGCTGAGCTTTTAAACAGAACCATAAATCAAATTAGGGACTTGGATGAAAAAATACCTATTATATTATTTCCGGGAGATATAAACTGCATTTCTCCTCTGGCGGATGCAATTCTGTACATGAGCTTGCTGAACTCGAGGAACCCTTATTATATCATAGATGCTCAGGCAAAGAGCTCGATAATTATAAAAAGGATGAAGTTAGAAGCGATTCCGATGGCTTATTTGATAACAGAGCCGGGTCAAAACTCTGCTGCAGGCTGGATTGGAGATGTAAAGCCCCTGCCTAAATCAAAGCCATATTTAACTGCCAGCTATGCTTTAGCTGCAGAAATGTTGGGGCTAAAACTTGTTTATTTGGAGGCTGGTTCTGGCGCTGAAAATAGCGTTCCGGACGAAATAGTCAATGCTACAAGAAAACTTGTGTCCATACCCATAATAGTTGGAGGCGGAATTAGAGACCCGAAGGTTGCGGTAGAAAAGATTAGAGCTGGAGCCGATATTATTGTTACCGGCACCATAGGTGAAAAAAATGCAAAAAGGCTATCTAAAATAATAAAGGAGATTAAAAAAGAGGGTGAAAAAAGATATTGATATTGAGGAAATGGTTAGGGTCTTAAAAAGCAGGATTAAAGAAGGAAATTATTACCTTTGCTTAGGTTTCGATCCTGAGGATGCGGGAAGGGCAATAGTTGTGGGGAAGGATTGTGTATTTTTGGAAGGGGCTGAAGGAATAGAGCCTATCAATAAGCTGGAAAAATACAAAGATGTTATCTTGGAAACCCTAGAAATCTCTGAAAAGCAGAAAAGGCCACTCTGTGAAAAGTA
>CAZCGS010000003.1:5989-13298 GCA_964498505.1 uncultured archaeon | reverse complement strand
ATTATGGATTGCATATTCTGCAAGATTGTAAAGGGAGAGGTAAAGGCTCTGAAGGTTTATGAAGACGAAAAGGTTTTGGCATTCCTGGACATAAATCCCTGCTCGAAAGGGCATACCCTAATAATTCCAAAAAGGCATTATGAAAGCTTGATGGATATGGAAAAGGAGGAGGTAGGATATTTATTCGGAATTGCCAACGAAATAGGGAAAAAGGCGGTTAAATCTTTAGGAGCTAAAGGATACAATTTAGGGGTAAATGTTGGAAAGGCTGCCGGTCAGGAAATTATGCATGTCCATTTGCATGTTATTCCGAGGTATGAGAATGATGGAGGCTCTGCAATTCAGGCAATAGTAAAGCAGGAAAAAAATTATGATTTGGAGGAGGTGAGGGAAAAGCTGGCAATTGAAAATCCCGAGGAAAAGAAAGCAAACGAAGACAAAGATGAAAAAACGGAGGAACGCTTAGAAAAATCGGCAGAAGAGGATTGGGCCGAGTTTGTTGAAGAAACTCAATTCGACAGGGTTAATTTATCCGAGGCTAGAAGGGAATTCTAATCTTATTTTTTAAAATAAGGAAAAGATTTTATGGAAAAAAAGGAACTGATCAAAAATTATGCCTACTCGGAAATTCTATTTGACAAAAACAAAGGTGCTTATGAGTACAGACTGATCGAACCCAAATTAACCTTAAAAGAGGGGCTACTTCTGGAAAAAATCAAATCATTCATTGAAGGTAGCATAGAAAAAAGCCCTGAAGAGATAAAGGGAGAAAAAAACCTTTACAGCTTTATCGAAAGAAAAATAGAGGAATTTGTTAAAAATTCGAAGATTCGGATAACAAAGGAGAGCAAGGAAAAGATAAAATATTATGTGTTCAGAGATTTTGCGGGGTTGGGAAAGATAGAACCTTTGATGCATGACGAATTTTTGGAGGATATTAATTGTAACGGGGTTGGCATACCGATATTTGTTAGGCATCGAAGGTACGGAAATCTAAAAACAAACATAGCATTCGAAACAGAAAAGGAGCTCGTTAACTTTATCCTCAAGCTATCCCAAAGATGCAACAAATTTGTAACATACACAAACCCTTTTTTGGAAGGTACTTTGCCTTCAGGTGATAGAGTTCAGGCAAATATGGCTAGCGATGTTTCAACAAGAGGTCCGACCTTTACCATAAGAAAATTCAATATAATTCCTTATTCTCCGGTAGAACTTATCGAATTCGGAAGTATAGATTCAAAAACTCTTGCCTATCTCTGGTATTTGATAGAAGATGGAAGGAATATACTAATCATAGGGGGGGCTGCAGCAGGAAAAACAACCCTGCTAAATGCTATCGCAACTTTTATCCCGGAGGATGCAAAAATAGTGTCTATTGAGGACACAAGGGAGATTAAGCTGTATCATGAAAATTGGACCTCAAATGTTACAAGGCCTGCGGTAGGAGGTTTGAAAATTGGAGAGATTGATTTATTTACCCTGCTTAAGGAATCCTTTAGGCAGAACCCGGATTATATTATAGTTGGGGAGGTAAGGGGAAAAGAGACTTATGTAATGTTTCAGGGAATGGCTGCAGGGCATCCAACTTTGGCAACTATGCATGCAGAAGATACTAAAAGCCTTGTTTCAAGGTTGATAACCCGGCCTATAGAGCTATCCCCCTCCCTTGTAGAATTGCTGGATGTTGTTGTAACCTTAATAAAACTCAGGAAGGGCAAGGAAGTTATCAGAAGGGTAAGGCAGGTTGAGGAAATAAAGTGGATCGATGAAAAAAGTTTGAGTGCAGAAGGAAACCTAGCGGTAAAATGGAATCCTGCAAGAGATAAGTTCGAGCATTTCGAAAGTTGGTTGCTGAAAAAAATTGCCGATGAGAGGGATGAAAGTATAAAAAGGATTGAAAAGGATATAGAAAATAGGGCAAGGTTTTTAGAAGGTTTAAGGAAAAAGGGGATAAAAAATTTGGAGAAGGTGGCGGAGGAAATCAAAAAATTTAGGGCTAAAAGGAAATTCTAACATTGTTTCAGCTCTCTACAATAACACCTAAGATGCAAAAAGTCTATTAAGGGAAAATAGTAGCATTTACAAGTCTAACTGCTACCGTGTAATAACATATATCCTTGCCAATTTGGTCGCCTTTTATTTTCTCACAGATAGAAACATCCTTCTTTGCAGCTGCTATTCTGGAATAACATAAATAGTCTTTGCATTTAGTTTCATCTTTTTTAATTAAAATATTAATACACTTACCTACTATAGGAGCATCCTCACGTATGCCAGCTTTCTTGCAAAGAGAAGAATTCTCCGTCATAATTGCAACCCACAAATAACAAATTGTTCTATCACCTATGGTGTCTATTTTTTCACATAAAGATGCATTTTTATTTATTATTGCTAATTCCCTATAACAATAAATTTTGTTGTCATCTTCTCCTTTTTCACATAAAGCCGGGTCATTTTTTGCATAGGCCAGGCAATAATTTTCAGGAATTATCTTTTTGCATAACTCGACATCCTCCAGAACTGCAACATGATACTTACAATCTTCTTTTGCGTACTTCTCACTTATTTTTTCACAAAAAGATATATCCTTTTTTACAATTCCGAGACATTCATTTTTTAGGTCATTATCTCTTATCGCATTGCATATATCTACAGGATTATCCAAAGAAATTGACCTCTTCTCACCAACACATCCACTAATTAAAACAGCTCCAACAACTAAAACCCAAACAAAAAGCCCGGTTTTTAAATTCATAATCCTGCTCATTTTCTAAAGGAACTCCTTCTCCTTTTCTTTGTCCACCCCTCTCACCACCATCAGCTCTATATCCTTTTTATCTATTTTTCCGAACTTTGATTCTCCCTTTAAAATAACCTCGTAAGCCAAATCTATCGCCTCCTTCTCTCCCATACCTTCGACCCATTTCTGCTCAAGCATTTTTTGGGCTATAGTATCGCCTCTACCTATAGCCTTTGCCTTCCACTGATTCAAATTTCCAGAAGGGTGTATCATATATAAAGCGGGTTCTTCATTTACTCCAGCAAGCAAAACGCTAGCCCCATAAGGTCTCGCTCCGGCAAATTGGGTAAAGAGCTGCATTCTATCTGCAAGCTTTTTTGCTAGGGAAAATGTACTTATATGTTCTCCATAAGTAAGCATATGTATTTGGGCTTGGAGCCTGAGGAAGTCTATTAAAACTCTTGAATCCCCAACAAAGCCAGAAGTTACCGCTCCGATATGGTCATCTATAGGATTTACTTTTTTACTTTTTGATGCAACTTCCAAAGGAGACAAAGGATTCGCTGCTGCCAAAACAACCCCATCCTTAAATACAATGCCTACACAGGTCTTTCCTTTTTTAACCGCTTGGTCTGCATACTCTACTTGGTACAACCTTCCTTCTGGAGAAAATACAACTATCGCCCTATCATATCCCATCTGCTCCGGAAATCCCAATTCCACCATTAATAATATTTGAAAGATTTATAAATAAAAATGATCGTAAGGATTCCTCTCCTCTACATCCCTCAACACCTCGTTATAAAAAATTTCGGTACCTTCTTTGTAATTTCCCATGCCTTTATAATTTTTGCTTTTGTGTCTTCGATGTGACTTCAGAACTTTTATAGGATAGAGAATGCCAGCAACCCAATTAGGATCATCTATGTGAGCTGTAACTATATGTGCATCCTCGCCAATATTCCAACCCTTTATGTGCAGTCTTTTATAGGTTGGGGCATATCTGCTACCCAAACCGTCCTTAATTCTCTTCACTACCTTTGCACTTTTTTTCTTTCCCTTAGATTCTAACTTCTTTTTAACTTTATCAAGGTATTCTACCATCCCTCCCCAACCCGGAATAAAATAGCCTCCTATTCCCATAGTTGCTGAGAAATCCTCTCCCCTGTGATCTTCAATAACTATAAACCCGGTATTAAAACCTTTATCATACAAATACCTCTTCAGCTCCTCCTCGGTTGCATCTCCAATGAAAATTGCATATTTTACAGGCTCTATATCCAATTCTCTTTCAAAAAGAGTTCGGTATTTTTTCCTCGGAGCGAAATCCTCAACCCTATCGACCGGCAAAAGGGATTTATACATTTTTATCACCTAATAATAATAACAAACGGGATATATAAATAATTTTCGGTGCTGGAATATATATTTTTCAGGAGATAAAAGAAAAGATGGTGGAAAGCATTTTATTTAATTTAAAGCTTGAAACCTCCATAAAGCCATAATACCCGGCAAAAAGGGCAAGAATCACTGCAAAAACAATTATTCCAGCTAAAATTACTAACATCAGCTTCCAATTAGCCATAATAGGTACTATTTATAATTTCTAAAATGGAGTCGGATATGGAAAAAGTTTGATTTTGCATTCTAACTTTCAATAATGAGTTGGCATAAGGGTATGTATAGTTTCCGGAGCCTTTCCAGTTTAAAATATAGACTGGGTTGGAGTATACATTTTTTACATAAGGTCTGACAAGATACTCTACTTCGGCCGGCACTACAGAGGAGTTTATGGTAGATAAAAAATAAGCTCCCACGCATTCTGGAGAATAGCTTCCAGATTTATGGTTTCCCTCAAATTCCTCTGAAAGATTTGAGATTTCCGAGCTTGAGCAGCCTAAGTAAAGATACATCCGGGAAAGATTGTCGAGATTTCGGCATGCAAAGTTACATCCGAATAGGCATTTGTCTATCAAATCTTCAGCTCCAAAATAACCTATCCTTGAATGGCAGAAGGAATAACAGATCTGGGTAGGGTCTTCAAAACCCCTTCTTTTATAAAAGGAGCAATTGCATTCTTTTTCGCATCTTTCTTTATAACCTTTAATGCACTTGGCTATATTCCCGCCTTTAGCAAAGCATCCCTCTTCTTCATAATTTTCGGTGCTCTTTTCCAGGCAGGAATACATGCAGGTCGACCATTGGTTAAGAGAAAAGCAGTTTTCTCCGGAAGTGGGAAAGGAAGCGTTTATTTTTGCCAGAGCAAAAATAGGTCCCTTAATTTCCTTGGAAAGGTTTACCTCTCCGACATCTATTACTATAAAATTTTGGGGTTTCCATTCAAGTTGGTAAAAGGCCTCGCATCCCAAAGCCTCCTCTTTCTCTAAAGCCGAGCAGTTATAGGTATAGGCAAGATTTGCCTTTTTGCATCCGCTAATGCACAAACTTCTATTCTCAACATTTTTCCCCTTCCTGCAAAATTCCTTACATTTCTGAAGGGTCGTAACATTTAGCGATTTTAGGACTGTGCCGGAATAATAAGAACCAAAGCTGGTTCCGTTCATAATATCAACCCTAACCTCCCTAATTCTGAGTTTTGGTTTTGGCAAATATATTCCCAAAAGAATCCTTAGCTCGAGCTTTGAATCAGGAGCCTTAACTATATACTTCGGCCTTTTTTCGTAATCAAAATCAATGCTTGCATTGATGCCCTTATTTAAAGGATAGCAGTTATTTCTATTGAAAGAATAGCAGTATCCCTGAACTTTTATTCCCTTTTTTAAAGAGGATAAATCGGCTAGGGATAAAGAGCTCAAATCGAATCCCTGGGCTTTTGCAATTTCCCTTAGGGTTTCATTTTCCTTTATTCCTTCTAAACAATTCTCGGTACAATCCAAAGGAATGAAAAATGGCAGGGATTGATTATCGGAAATTACCAAGGATATTTGAGGGATCTGAAAGGTTTTGTTTATAAGGACTTCTCCCACCCTCATTACCGGAGAATAAAATAGTATTTCCAAACCTATCAGAATCAGGGCTATTATTATAAAGCAAAGCACTTCGGTACTAAGCTTCATAATTAAGAGATAAAGGAAGATATAATAGATTTTATTGAATTGGCAATTGGAGAGAGGAGATTGGATTCAAAATTTCCAGACAATTTTGAGATTACGAAGATAAATATCAGCAAAAAAATTATTGCTCCGAATACGGCAACGAGCTTATCTTTGACAATTTCCGTCATACTCAAGCATAAAATAATTCTATCAAAAACCTCGGAATTTCTTGCTCCTCTAAAATTTTAACACCTTTCGGATATTTTCGATGAGGCTTACCTGCCTTTACTTCTACCTTTAAATTTCCTGCTATGCAGTCTATTTCATAAGAATTTTTGAAGTAATAGATTTCTTTGAATTTTCTTAACAAATGTTCCTGGACTATCCCTTCAAACAAAGCACTCTCCAGAAATTTTGTTCCGGTCCAAAGGGAAAAAGCATGATAAATAAAAGGGTCTCTAAAGAAAATTTTCTTTTCTTTCCTTTTTATAGAATATTTATTTTTCCAATAAACCCTTTTGGCGATTAACGAATCTTCAAAGAACTCCATGTATTCTCTAACGGTTTTATGGGAAATCTCTATTTCTTTGGCTATTGAATGGTAAGATAAGGCGGAAGGTATCTTTCTTAAAATTACCTCCACTATTCCCTCAAAAATTTCCGTACTTTTATCGTGCTTTCTTGCTTCCGAAACCATACTACTTATAAAACTCTCGATAGCATCTTTATGCCGATTTATGGATTTTGGAAATCCTCCTGTTTGTTTATATTCCTCCCAAAGCTCCTTTATCAAATCCTCACGATATAAAACTTTTCTCGGATTATAATCCCTTATTTCAACAAATTCCGGAAATGAAAGAGGTAATACCTGTATTTCTTTGCCTTGCCCTTTCCTCCCTGGAAATCTTTCCGGAGCTTTTATTATGTTTAGAGTGGAAGATCCTAACACAGTTACAACATCGTTCTCAAACATCCCTCTATCAACAAGAAATTTAACGATTTTCCACCATTCCCTTACACTACTCACCTCATCCAAAAAGAGAAAAGAAGTATCAACTCTTTCTTTCCTTTTTATCTCCAAATAACTCTCCAGTATTTTTCTGAATTCTTTTGGTGAGCTAACAAGCTCAAAATCAAAAAAGAACACCGCAAAAGGATTCTCTTTTTTAAGAATGTCTTTTATCAAAAGTTTTATTCCTGTAGTTTTTCCTAATTGCCTTACTCCATAAATAAAATTCAAGGAAAAAGGTTCTAAAGAGATTTGCTTTATCCATTTTGGAATCCATTTCACCTTTTGGCTTTTCCAATCTCTTAAATGCTTATCTTTTTCTTCCCAACTCTCATCGCTCCACCAAGGATTCTGGAGGAACATCCATTCCATAATTGATATTTAAGTATCAATTATTTATATATATTTTGATACTTAATTTCCAAGAACTACCGGCATTCATTAATCTCGTTTATATAATAACAGGCATTCAGGCATTTTTGGGTGCATAGGGTTTGATTT
>CAZCGS010000003.1:0-5889 GCA_964498505.1 uncultured archaeon | reverse complement strand
CTCGTTTATATAATAACAGGCATTCAGGCATTTTTGGGTGCATAGGGTTTGATTTTTGATGTAAGAAAAACATTCAAAAGGAAAACTTGGGAAGCATTCAAGCAAACTATCGACCTCCCCTTTGATAACTCCCCAGATACATCCTATTTTATCCATAATGTCATGTATCGTATATCCAGCACAATCCTTAATAGCAATAGACCAACATGCTAAGGAACAAAAGGTATTGCAAGAGAAAGGATAAATAGTATCATATATTTCATAGCACAGAGAAAAGCAAGGCTCCGAAAAAGGCAGCATGGTATAGCACATAGCAGAGCAAAAGGTTTCTTTTACATCCCCTCCGCTTTCAAGCAGGGAAAGCTCTCTATAAACAGCCCTCCTAAATTCAAATTTGTTATCTCCCGAATAAAGGCTTTCTAAAAACAGAATGTTTGGTTCCTTGGCAGGCTTTCCGTTTTCTCCAAGCCGGCAGACAGCGAAAGGAGAGTATAGCAAGTATTCTTTAGTCCCTTTCTTGCAAAACCATTGGCCGTTGAAAGAGGCTTGAGAAAATTTTCGGGTCGAGCATTTGGATAGATTTACAAAGTTCCCTTCAGTGCCCAAAAAAAGCAAGCCTTTAAAGTCCAAATCCTTCTTTACCACGCAAGGATAAATTAGCAAGGAATTCATCCTCTTTCCGTACCTTTCCTTTAAATCGCTCCATGAAATTTCTGAAAAATTTCTGGGATTGTAAATATAGTAGGCTATCAAAAATTTCGGCTTTGGCTTTAATTCCATTATTTCCGAAAAGTTATTTCCGAAAATGTCTTGGTAGGTTAGGTTAAATTTAAGCTCAACCTCTAGCTCTGTCGGAAAATTCATGTCCCTCTTCAAAATCTTCACCTCATAATTACATTCCTGAATGTTGCCAGAGGTGATGCAATGCTCTCCATCCTTAGAAAATTCATAGTAAGGGAGGTCTTCCAAATATTCTCCTTTCTTGCTAAAAAGGATGAGCAAAGAAAAATTATAGTCTAAAAGTCTGAAGGAAGGGTTTTTGGATTTTACATAGTCTTCCAATAGTTCTTTATTTACAGAAACCTTAAACTCGAAAATCCCTCCTTCTTTGGAAGGATCAAAATAGCACAAATCTCCGTCGCAGGTTGCAGGGATGTTGGGTAAAGCTGAATTCCAATCCTTGGTTACCAAAGGAATGAAAAAGATCGGAGCAAAATCTCCTAAAGGTACTGCATGCTTGGGGGAGGGAAGCTCGGAAATAAATTCAGAAAAATTGCAATTACCGCTTAAATCCTTGCCAAACCACAGAACATCTAAAGGAGCGAAAACCATAAAACCCTTTTTGATAGAAAGGTTTACACCCTGAGGAAGATTGTAAAGACCTATTTTCGGTTCCGACTTTTTTGCAATAGAATAAAGGAATAAAGAGATAATAGCCAAAAATATTATACCGAGGATTGCACTCCTTGCTATGGTCCATTGCATAATATTGCTTCCATATAAACTTTAATGGTTTCCTCAGCTACCCTATCCCAACTCAATTTTTCCAAATCCCGATAAGCATTCCTAACGATTTCCTTTTTTATTGCCGGATATTTCAATATACCGACAACCTTATTTACCATTTCATCAACATCCCAGAAATCAACAGTCAAAATATGGTTGGAAATCTCCCTTACCCCTGAATTTTTGGATACTATTGCTGGTGTGCCAGAAGCTAAAGCTTCTAAAATGGTAATACCGAAAGGTTCGGAAATTGAGGGCAATACATAAACATCTGCTAGAGCGTAAAGTTTTTTAACCTCTTCATCGCTTATCCATCCGGTAAAAATCACTTTATCAGCTATTCCCAACTCTATCGCCTTCTCTATTAAATTGGGCAATTGCTCTCCGGAGCCGGCAACGATAAATCTTGCATTGGGCATAAAATTAAGTATCTTCCCGGCAGCTTCTAAGAAATAATCGACACCTTTGTGTAAGGTTAATCTTCCGAGATACAGGACTATTTTCCTTCCGTCCTCTCTTGCAACTTTAAACTCTTTAGCATTAATCCCATTATAGATTACCCTTATCTTTTCAGGAGGAGCGTTGTACTTAGAGATCAGCCTTTCTTTGGTATACCCGCTGTTCGCTATTATAATATCTGCATTTTTTATTCCTTCCAGCTCAGTATTCAGAGGGACCTCCCAGGGTACAGTTTCTGCGCATCTGTCATATTCCAAAGAATGAAAGGTAATTACCAAAGGGATTCCGTACTTTTCTTTTATTTTTATTCCCGCGGGAAATGTAAGCCAATCATGGCAATGAACAACATCAAAATGCCGACCTTCTTTAATTAAAAAAGAAAAGAGCCTAAATATCCTGTGATTGAAATGATAAAAGCATTCCAAAAAATTGCTGCATGAATAGCTATGCTCTCCTTCCTTGCACTTGGTATAGTAGCAATCTGAAAAAATTTTTCCCACATTTATTATCTTGATTTTCTTTCCGTCACTTTTTCCATATTGGGTAAATACCGTTACCCTATTTCCGAACTTTTCCAAGGATGAAGTAAGGTAATAGCAATGCCTTCCGAGACCTCCGGAGAAATAGGGCGGGTATTCCCATGTTATAATTGCAATGTTCATAATATTGTTTTTATTAAATTAAATTTATGAAGTGTGAAATTTTTGCAAATATTTATTTGCCAGCAATAAGATCGATGCTGGCAAGAGAGCTATTATCGCAAGGTTTTTCCAAAAAGGACATTGCCGAAAGATTGCATTTAAGCAAATCCGCTATCTCCTTATATTTGAGAAAAAAGCGGGGACTCTCCTTCAAAGAGCTGGAGGAGAATGAAGAGGTGCTCGAGAAAATAAAAAGACTTGCAAATACTCTTGCTGAAAGAAGGTTAAGCAAAAAAGAGCTCGAAGAAGAATTCTGCCGGATATGCAAACTCATTTTGTAAAGAAGCTGCCGAGGGCGGGATTCCCGGCTTTTGCAGTTATTTTAAACTTTGTTGGTACGGATTTTGGTTGCAGAAGATAAAAATAAGATTTGGAAAAGGAACGAAGCTCCTTCTAGCTTCCAGGGTGCAGGGAAGGATTTCATCTAGGTAAGGAAGAATGGGGGGATTGGAAAGGGGAGGTCTTTGCTCCATTCCCAAGAGGGGTGCAGGGAAGTATTCCCCGCTTCGGTGAGGATGGGGTAATCAAAGGGTAAGGCAAAAATCTTAGCTTGCCTGCTTTTAGCAGGCGTGATATAAAATCTTGCCTTACCCTTTGTAGGGGCGGGGAAGGCGCCCTTATTGGTTGCAGGAGGTGAAAAAAAACATATAGGGGTGCAGGGGAGTATTCCCCGCTTTGAACCCGCGACTTCCAGATATCTTAGCAATCATCGGGAATCCTCAAAACTCATGCCTATGAGTCTGGCGCTCTAACCAGGCTGAGCTACCTCGGCATCTCTTTTTATTATAAAATTAAAAAATAAATTATGCCTGAAAAAGACGAATTTATAGAAAAATTAAAAGGGGCATTGGAAGACAAAAAATTGCCGACCTCAGAGGAATTAACCGGCTATATCTCGCCTTTTGAAGAGGAACATCCGAGAGAAATAGAAGAGCTTGCCAAATCAGAGGTTGAAAAAAAAGAAGAAGAAAGGAGAATAGAGGAAGCAAAAAAGAAAGCCAAGGAGTTGTACGAGCAGGGACTGACAATAAAGGAGATATCAAGCGTCTTGAGAAGGGAAGGATATCCGTTCAAGGAAATCGAGCAGGCATTGCTAGAGTTAATAAGAGAAAAGAGGGAAGAGATAAAGCCTGAAGCCATCTCAGCTCCTCCAAAAAAGCCTGCTGCAGAAGAGAAAAAAGTTGAAGTTAAGGAGGAAGAATTTCATCCAGAAGAAGGAGAGTTCGCACCTTTGTTTATAAAGGTTGAGAGGTACAGGCAAGTCCTCCAAAACCTTGAAGAACTGAAAGTTTTTAACAAAAATATAGGAAGGCTTTTGCAAATCTCTCAGGAATTGGAGGGAATAAGAAGGGATAATCTCGCAACCTTGTTTAAAATGTTTCAAAAAGTGAATGAAAAAATAGAATCTTTATATTCGGGGTTGCTCAAACCGAGCAGTTTAAAAGTTCCCGGAGTAGAGGCAAGGGCGGAAATTACAAAGTTGGATGATGTACTTGAAGACCTAAAGAAGGAAATAACCATACTGAGGGATGAAATAGAGAAGATAAAAAGTTTATGAAAGTTTACCTTCCGACAAGCAATTCAGCCTGCTCAATTGAGTATTTCCAATCCTTCGGCAGCTTTCCTTTTCTAATATAATATTTTGCCAACCTTCTTATTTTGGATTCTACCAACTGCAACGCCCTCCTATTGTGCACATCCTTTTTATGCTTTTCTAAATGCTTTTTTAGACTGACAGCTTTCTTCATCAGATTGAAAATATCCTCTGGAATTTCTGGAGCTAAGCCTTTTTCTTCCAAAAACTTCTGAAGTTTCTTGCCGATGCTAGCCCTTATATCTGAAATGCCATAGTTATCCCTCAATATCATCCCTATCTCCGCTAAGGATTTCCCTTCTTTTCTCAGCTTTATGATTAAATTTTCTATTTCCTTTTTGCTGTATCTCTGCCATTCCGGAGGCTTCTCCCTTCTCAACCTCATAATCTTAACTTTCCGAAATTTTTAAAATGAAAAGAAAAGCAAGATTCGAGAAACTCTTTCACGCTTCCTCTCTATTTACAATTTCGATCAGTTCTTTAATTTTCCTCCTTATAGCTTCTCTATTAAGAATAACCTTATTCTTTATATTTTCTAAGTGATCTATAAACTTTTTCAGTTCGTTGACATCTATTTTTACAGTTTTTAAGTAATACTGCGCCTCTTCCCGCCTCCTTTTTAGCCTATCCATTACTTCTATCATTTTTTCATCTTCATTGATAACCCTAAGGACATATCTAAAACATAATATAGAACAAAAATGATTTTCGCTTTTTATTCCGAGCAATCTTAAAAATGCATAGATTGAATAGTAGGCTGAATAATACGCTACCACAGGTTCCCACCGAGCAAGAACCTTTCCCTTTATAAGATTTTCCAAATCTGTTTTTGCTGCTGAAAAATAGGAATTGAATTCCTCCTCACTCGGTAAAGTAAGTTTTATACCTGTTTTTATTTTCAAACACCATGCAAGCCTTTCTTCCATTTTAGCATCACCTCAATAAAATCCTCAAACCCTTTAATTATAACATGTTTTTTCACCACACTTAAAATGGTTTGATTTTTATCTTTTAATAAACGCCTGAATTCCTTAAAGGAAAGGGTAAAATAATCATTGCGTTTCCCATTTATAACCAAAATATCTACATCACTAAGCTCATCCGCCTCTTCTGCAGCGTAAGAACCAAAAATAAGGACAATTCTTCCGCGAATATTTTCTAATTTTTCTAGAAGAAACGGATATTTTTCGAGAATTTTTAAAGTATACAAAATCTCCTCTTCCAATAACTTAAATTTCAAAAAATTATTTTCGAGATTGGGATAAAGCAAATAACTTCTGCCTTCCACCAAAATTTTTATTAACTTCTTTCTTTCTAAATCTTTTACAATTCTGCTTGCTTTTGAAATACTGCACTTAGAAATTCTACTAGCCTCTCTCAGAGTAACCGGAGCATTGTAAAATATTGTTCTCAAAACGAAACACATGTTATATAATTGTAACAAAAGTTTAAAAAATTTTTGTGCAGGGGGCCGGATTTTCTCCAGGATTGGAAAAAACGAGGGTTTGAAAAGATGGTGCCTTTATAAGGGTACAGAAAAAGGGGGTTTGGAAAGGGGGCGGAGCCCCCTTCCAGGGTGCAGGGGAGAACTCCCCGCTTTGAACCGGCGCAGGCACTAAGCCATGGGGT
>CAZCGS010000002.1:20271-26999 GCA_964498505.1 uncultured archaeon | reverse complement strand
AACATTCGTCTGCAAACGGATATAAGCAAGGAGCTTCCTCAGGATTTGGAAGCGATCCAACTTCAGAACAAAATCTCTGACAAATTCGGAGGAGCGGATACTGTGATGATTTTGGTAAGGCTTTACAGAAATTGCGGGATTGAAAATGCTCCAAAGGACATAAGAGACCCAAAGATAATAAGAATGCTCGTCGAATTGGAAAATGAGATAAGGAAGGAGCCCTCGGTAAGTTCTATTCAATCCGCAGGCTCAATCTTTGCATATCCCGAAAATGTTCCTAACAATATAGAATTGATAAAGCGGATTTTTGGAGAAATGCCAAACAGCGGGATGTTTTTCAACAAAGACTATTCCGCTACCCTAATGATTGTCTCAGCGGACATAGGAAAGAACGAGGAAAAAATTGAGCATTTTGTTTCGAAAATTAAAGAAGATATCGCAAGCGTTGAAAAACCGGCGTGCGTTAGCATTAGCCTGACGGGAAACCCGCCGATAAGGGTTGTCTTGATGGATATGCTTAGGCAGGATATGGTCTTCACCATGAGCATCGCAGCAATTATAATTTTGATTCTCCTCATCTTAATAAAAAAATCGTTAACAAGAGGAATTCTCGTCTTTACCCCTTTGATTTTAGGTTTAGCATGGACTTTGGGGTTGATGGGCTGGCTTAACATTCCTTTATCGATAGCAACAGTAGGAATAGGGGCTATGATTCTGGGTTTGGGCACTGAATACGGGATTTTCCTCGTGGAAAGATATGAGGAGGAAAGGGAGAAAGGTAAGAGTCAACGCCAAGCGTTGGTTAAAGCATTACCTTCTGTAGGCTCCGGAATAATAGGCTCAGGAACAACTACTATCGCAGGTTTTTTAGCTTTGTTGCTCGCTTCCATGCCAATGGTTCGGCATTTGGGAGAAACACTTGCGTTGGGAATTTTTTGTATTCTACTTGCTACCGTGGTAATAGCCCCTGCTTTCATATTACTCGAGGAAAGGTTCATCGAAAGGGTAGAAAAATTCGAACTAAAATTTCTCAGAAGAGGGTTGAAGCATGAAAGGAATGGTTGAAAAATATGCAAGGTTCATAGCAAAGAAGCCGCATGTGATTTTAATAGCGGTAGTTCTGTTCACCTTGATTTCCTTCATAGGAATGAGTTTAAACAAAACGGAAAGCATGTCTTACAGAGATATGGTTCCGGAAAATGTTGAAGAAATAGATGCGATTTTTTATATTAGCGATGAATTCGGAGTTTCTGGAGAACAAGCGATCGTTATTGCTGAAATAAATCCAATACATCCAAATTCCGGTGAAGTTAGAGATATCCGCGAGCCTGAAGTTATCGAATACCTTGACATTCTCGAGCAGAAAATAAGGAGAATGGAGGGAGTAATTTCCGTCTCCGGACTTCCTGACTGGTTGAGAAAATTAAACTCAGGGCATTTACCGAAAACCAAGTCAAAGGTTATGGAGCTGATGAATAAAGAAATCGTTATAAATCAGTCCTCCTTAGATTTACCGGAAACGCTTGCTCAGTTTTCTGAAGGGTTAAAAGAAGTGGAGGAAGGCTTGCTCGCCCAAAAACAAATTGCGGAAGGAATAACCTTGGGTTTAAACGGTTCTTCCTTTGCCTTAAAGCAGATTAAATACGCTATTTCCTCAATAGCCGAAAGTATTGGCAATAGCGGGGATTTAAGCGAGGCGACGGAAATTATTTCTCTGATCGATTCGATAGAAACCTTGGTCCAACAATCGAACGCTACCTTAGAAGAAAAAATGGAGATAATAGGATATTTAGAAGGATTAAAGCAAGGGCTGAATGCTATGCTCGCCCAATCAAAGGAAGCGCAGGAAGGAATGAAGCAATTATCGTTAACCCTTAACGAAATGGCTTACTCCCTTGGAAGCATATCTTCCGGATTGGAAGCGATGAAAAACGCGAGTTTAGTGCTTGAGAATCTTTCCTCGGGTTTAAAAGAAGGCATCTCCGGAATAAACTTCGGCCTGAACGGGGTTGCAGAGTATGTAAAGCTGTACGAAGGTAGCAGAAAGCACGAAAGGGTTGCGAAGATAAATCAATTTAAGTATTACGTAAGCGATGATTACAAAGCGAGCATAATAAGAATAAGCTTGGCAGAGATGAGCGAGGAGAAAAGGGAGGAATTCGTCGACGAACTTGAAAACATAATCGAAGAAACAGAAAAGCCTGCCGGATTAAAACTCGGTTTAACGGGAGAGCCGGTAATTTCGAAAGAACTGAGAAAGCAGGTTTTACCGACCATGCAAAAAACTTCAATGCTCTCGCTGATAAGCATTTTCATAATTGTTTGCATACTCTTCCTTTCCTTAAGATACGGAATAATATCTTTGCTTGCGATAGGTTTTGGTGTAATATGGGTTTACGGAGCTCTCGGCTTGCTGGGAATGCCTATAAATCCTACGATGTCCGGTGGCATATCCATGATAATGGGGATAGGAATAGATTTTGGCATTCAGGTTGTGAACAGATTCAGACAGGAAAGAAAAAAGCACGGAATAGAAAAGGCGATGGAAATAACGCTTTCAAATGTATTTACCCCTATGCTTGTAACAACCTTAGCTGCTTTAATAGGTTTCAGGGCGATGTCCTTAGGAAAGCTAACTTTGCTCGGAGATTTGGGAAATATGATGTCCTTAGGCGTGCTATTCTGCTTTATCGCGGCGATCACCGTTATACCCTCCGTCTTAATCCTAAGCGAAAGGCTAAAGGTTAAACTTTTAAATTCAAAATGAATTATTATGCCGGAAACCGAAAGATATGAATTTGATAGAAAAACAAGGACAGTAAAAATAAATTGTTTTAATTGCATCTTCGGCTCGAGCATTGAAAATTTTCCTGCCTGCATGCTCGAGGTTATGAACATTTTGGAAGAGGTTAAGGATGCAAGGGCTATAGTTCTGTCAAGGGAGAGGGAATATGAATATAGCTTTGATCAGGTTCTGCTCCTGCTCGAAATTATAAATGCCATCCGAAGTATAAAAAGGGAGGGATTAACCTCTATCAACAATTTGGTAATTGAGGGTTGTAACAGATGTTTAAAAGAAAGGAATACCTTTATTGCTAACCTGCTTGCCCAAGATTTAAAAGCTGATCCCATAGGCGCCTATGTAAAACTTTCAAGGTACATAAGGAGGATGAAGCTTGCAAGGGAAAAATCATTCGGAATATGCAAGCCTTGTTATACCCTTTACATCCAAACTTTGGAAAGAATAAAGAAAATTCTGGAAGGAACAAAGTTAATCCAACTCGCAAAGCCTTTTATTGCGGGATATAAAATAGGGGATAGAAGCATCTACCGCCAAATCTTTATGCCGAACATTAGGCCGAATTTCATGTATACAAAATACCAGGCGATAGCACCCGAAAATGCCGAATTGATAGAAAGTTATAGGTTGAAATCCGGGATAAAGGTCGAGATTTATAAATTACCTAATCAGGATAGGCTGCATTACCATGTTCTCGCTCCCGAATTTGAACTGAGCGATGAAGAATATAACCTGCTTGACTTAGCAAGAAGGTATATGGCAGAACATAGGCCGATGCAGGAAAAGCTCATCCAAACCCAGGAGATCAGAAAAACCTTTTTTGACATAGGCTATGGGTTAATTTCTGACCTGGCTAAATCAAGAAATTTAAAATTGGATGAAGAAACCATTAATAAACTTACCAGCATATTGGTTAGGTACACTGTTGGAGTAGGGGCAATAGAGCTTATACTAAGCGATGATAAGGTGCAGGATATCTACATAAATTCTCCGATAGGTTCTTCCCCCATCTATTTATATCATGAGAAGTACGGGGATTGCCAAACAAATTTAATCCCTACTCAGGAGGATGCAGAGATTTTCGCAACAAGGTTAAGGTTGAGCTCGGGTAGACCTTTTGATGAAGCCAATCCTGTGTTGGATACGGAGTTAGAAATTCCGGAAGCAAGGGCAAGGGTATGCGCCATTATGCCAACCCTATCTCCTTACGGTTATGGTTTTGCTATAAGGAGGCATAGGGAAAGGCCTTGGACCCTACCCCTATTTTTAAAACAGAAAATGCTCAATCCTTTGTTTGCAGGCTTTTTATGGTTTGTGGTTGACGGAGGAAGGAGCATCTTAATAGGGGGTACGAGGAGTGCTGGAAAAACCTCTTTGCTTAGCGCTTTGATCGTCCAAATCCTGAAAAGCAAAAGGATTATTACGGTAGAGGACACAAGGGAGCTTCCGATTACCCAGCTAATAAATTTAGGATACAACATTGAAAGCTTGAAGGCGAGGTCAATTATAACGCATATAGAAACGGAGTTGCCTGCTGAAGAGGCTTTAAGGGTTGCTTTAAGGTTGGGAGATTCCTGTTTGATAATAGGGGAGGTTAGAAGCAGGGAAAGTTTGGCTCTCTATGAGGCTATGAGGATTGGGGCGATGGCAAATGTTGTTGCGGGAACCATTCATGGAGATAGTGCTTACTCCATTTTCGATAGGGTTGTTAATGACCTCGGCGTTCCTCCAACCTCTTTTAAGGCAACAGACCTCGTAATAATATGCAATACTTTGAAAACGGCTTCCGGCTTGAAAAGCTTTAGGAGGGTGGTTGAGGTTACAGAGGTTAAAAAGCATTGGAAGGAAGACCCGTCTGAAGAAAAAGGGTTTGTAAATCTCTTTGAATATGACGCTAAGGCAGATGACTTAAAACCCTTACCAAATTTACTGGCGGGAGAAAGTTATGTGCTGAACGAAATTGCGAACAGGATAAAAGAGTTCAGGGGAAATTGGGATGCTGTCTGGGATAATATAAGGTTAAGGGCTAGAGTGTTAGAATATATTGTCAGGCTTGCTGAAAAACTTAATAAACCTTCCCTGATGGAGGCAAAAGCTGTAAGCGAGTCAAACACAGCCTTCCATTTAATATCTGAAGAGGTTAGGGAGGAGATTGGCCAGGTTGATTCGAAGGAGATTTTTGATAGATGGAAAAACTGGTTTGAGGGATATGCTAAAAAGATTTGATTGTTATTTTTATTATGTTGGGTAATGAGGTGGCTATGGGATTAATCATAATAGTTACATCGCTCGTCTCCGCCAAAATATCGGAGAAAATTTTGCAAAAATATCTCAAAACGCTCACCAAAAAAACAGAATCAGTAACAAAACCTTTGGGTATTGGGATTGTGCTCTTGGGAATTTACCTCGCCTTAAAAACTTTATCTTATCTAACAAGCTATTCGGTTTACATAGACGGTTTTTTCTTTACCGCATTTTCTCTACTTATAGCCATGCTTCTAGGCAGAATCTCTTCCATAGGTATAGACAAATGGTTAAAATTCCAGGGAAAATATCGGCCAATTCCTAAACTGATAAACAAGATTGTAAAGGCGGTAATTTACCTAATCGCTTTACTAATAATCCTATCATACTTCGGAATAGAAATCACTCCTTTGATTGCCGGTTTGGGGTTAGGAGGTTTGGCTATAGGCTTAGCTTTACAAAGCACCCTCTCGGATTTCTTTGCAGGCATTCATATTCTGAGTGATAAGCCGGTAAGGATTGGAGATTGGATAGAGTTGGAGAACGGAATTGCGGGGTATGTTGAAGATATTGGGTGGAGATCAACCAAAATAAGGACGCTTCCGAATACCATAGTTATAATCCCTAACTCAAAGCTTGCGGAAAGCATTATCACCAATTACTCACTTCCTGAGCCCGAAACAGCTGTAATTGTAGAGTGCGGCGTTAGCTATGAAAGCGATTTAGAGAAGGTTGAGAAGGTTACTATTGAAGTCGCAAAGGAAATTCAGAAGGAAGTGAAAGGTGCTATCAAAAATTTTGAACCTTTCATAAGGTACAAGCGGTTCGGAGATTCTAACATAATTTTCTCGGTAATTTTAAGGGCTGAAAAGCCTGTAGACAAATACTTAATTACCCATGAGTTTATAAAGAAATTGAAAAAGAGGTACGACAAAGAGGGAATAGAAATTTCCTGGCCTATAAGAAAAATTTATTTCGGAAATAAATTATGATAGATGTGCATTGCCATCTCGATAAAATAAAGGACATGCCCTTGGAGAAAGTAATCAAAAAGTGTGAGGAAGAAGGGTTAATGGTTATAACCTCCGGGGCATCTTTAAATGAAAATGAGCAGACCTTAAAACTTTCAGAAAATTACAAAATTGTGGATGCAACTTTGGGCTTGCATCCGATGGAAGCGGAGAGGATTGAAGAGGCTAAATTGGAAGAATATCTGGAATTTATCGGGAAAAATAAGGAAAAAATTGTGGGAATAGGAGAGATAGGGATGGATAAATGGGTTGAAGATAGGAAAAAGGAGGAAGAGGTGTTCAGGGAATTTATAGAGCTCGGAATGAAACTAAAGCTTCCTTTGGTTATCCATTGCAGAGGTAAGATGGAAGAGGCAATAGAAGTTCTTGCAGGCTATAATTATGAAAGGGTTTTGTTTCATTGCTTTTCCGGAAACGCAACCCAACTTAAAAAAATTTTGGAAAATGGATGGTTTGTTTCCATAGCAACAAACCTAGAAAAAAGCAAAAATACAAAAAACGCCGCAAAAAAGGTTCCTTTAGACAGATTTACTTTGGAAACAGATTCTCCCTGGTTGGACCCCTTTTCCAAGGAACTCAAAAACAAGCCATGGAATATAAAATATACAGCCCAAAGAATGGCCGAGCTTAGGGGTTTGGAGAAGGAGGAAATT
>CAZCGS010000002.1:0-20171 GCA_964498505.1 uncultured archaeon | reverse complement strand
TTTTTCTTCCTAAAACCTCATCTCTCCACGGAAACCTTCCGAATTTTTTTATAATTTCAATATATTCTTTTGATGCTTTGTATATCCACTCGAATTCATTCGGGTTTTTCTTGTACAATCTTTCAAAAACTCTGTTTGCTATTTTCTGGTCTTTCAAATTTTCAGAATGATGAAAAGGCAGAAAAATAAACAACTGCTCTATCTCAGAAAACCTTTCATATTTCCCAGTTTTGAAAAGCTCTTCCGCAATCCTTCTTGCGATGGAGTCGGTTTCGTACATTCTTTTATCATTAAAAATAATCCTCGGAATTTGGTCGTAAATTAAAATCAGGGCCAGTTTACCTTTTAAACTCTTCTTCCAACCGGAAAACTTTCCTTTAACGGCAGCGTCGTAGTACTTCCTCAATGTATCTTTGTGTTTTCTAATATTTTCAATGGCTTTTTCTCTGTTTTTCCAGTCCTGAGAAGTAAAAATCTTTATTAGATTTTCCGGAGAGAGTTCCATAAGAGTTATTCTAAAGTTTCTAAAAATTTAAGAGGGTCACTAAAATCAACATTTTCATTAAAAAGAGCATGCCCGAGAACTTTTCCTGTATTTTCCCTATATTTGCTTTTAATTTTTTCGTAAATAGTCAAACCTATTAGATGTCTATAGGATGAAAGTCCATTAGCCCTTAGTAGAATTTCATAACTTTCAGCCACATCTTTTACAAGTTTCTTATATTCTTTAGGAGAAAGATCAGGCTTTTTATCTTCGGCACTTTCAGAAGAAATACGCAATTCAGTGTATCCTTTTTCTTCTAAAGATTTTATTTTATCTTGAGGGATTCCTTCCTGTTTCGCAATATACATTATTTTTTCCAAAATTTCCGGCGGGATTGTATCTGAGCGGGATACCATCGCCCTCCCTTCTTTTACATCCTGCTCGGCTACATATTCGCACGCCTTTTTTATGCTCTTTCCCTTTAATACAGCTTCTCCTATGCGAGAAAAAATGCTCATTCCGTCGGAACATCTAGAACCGCAGTACGAATATTCCATAAGCGCGTAAGCATATGCTTCAGAAATAGCAGGATGCAAATTGCGGCGGAAAGACTCGGGAATATGATGTCCCATCTCATGAAAAGGCGTCCCTCTCGTAGGATTTTCTGGAACAATAATGCACGGCGGTACTTCAAATTTTAAATTTTTATAGCTCAAATTCAAATAAAAATATGTCCCAGATATTTTCTTCTCCTCAATTTTTTTAATTTCTTTTTTTATGTCTCTATTAGAAAATCTCGCCAATATATTGATCAAGAGATATGGAAGAAATGCTCTCATTTTTGACATAATTGGCATCTCCTTGTAGCCCTGAATAAATTCTCTGAATTTTCTATCAAGATAATCTTCAAATTCTTTAGGTGTTTTAACTTCCACAGGCTTAATTTTATCCAAAGGAATTCCAAAATATTCTGAAGCTTCTTTATAAAGCTCTTCAGAAAGAGCGTCTATCGTAGATTTTCCTTTATCTCCTTCTACTTGCCTAACCATAAAATAATAGTAAAAGTATTTAAAATTTTCTATATATACTATCTTATGGGAGTAGTTGCAGAAGAAAGGTTGAGGAGATGGAGAGAAGAAGTACCAGAAACGGAAAGAAATGCATATAACAAAACTTGTCAATATATTATACAAGACTTTTTTGATACTCTAAGTGAAGCTCTCATAGGTAAAAATCCTCGCGAGCCGAATACTCCGGATGTTACTAAGATTGTTGTAAATTATCAAGGAGAGCCTTATCCAATTATACTAGATAAAATAGAAAAGGAAATGGAAACGGCAAGAAGACTTTACTCAATCTACAAGCAAGGAGTAAATTTCCTTCCATGAAGTTTTTAGGCAATAAAAAAGGAAAAAATTAAGATGCTTGATTATTCTTCAAATCAAAATAGCCTATCTCCTTCTGCCCCTGATACCATTAAGGTTATTTTCAAACTCCTGGATAATTAAATCAAAAAAATCACGGCAATATTCTCTTATATTTTCTCCATACTTTCCAAGCTTTTTGGAATATCTCTCCTTCAGATTTTTCAGTTTGTTTACCATACTCTCCATCCCATCCAGCCACTCAGAAAGGGAAGGTATGTACTCCTGAACCAATCGGGTTGAAAGAGAAATTCTATCAGAAGGATATACCCTAACTATCTCCGAAAACGCTTGGCCTATCTTCTTCTTAAAAATTCTGTCAAATTCCTCTTTAAAACCGTCTCCTCCCTCCGCCCTCTCTAAAATATAGAGGGGCAGAGTCTGGTTTATTCTCGCCTCATTTATGCCTCCGGGCTGAAGGTTTGTAATCATATTAATTATTTCAAAATCATCCCATTCCTCCTTCTCAATTTTAATTGCACCGACCCTTTCGGAAAACAAATCGATGATAACTCCGTCCAATTCCTTAGCATAGGAAAAAAACGGAGAATAAACCTCCTTGCCGCTAACTCCGAACGGCGAGTACTTTTTGTGGTTCATCTCGATTAACCGCTCCTTTCCCTCCAAGTATTCCTCCGGAATAGAACTGCAAAATATATCGAAATCGGTCGTTGTAGTCGGAAAAATCTTTACAACCTTACGATACCCTTCATCTTTAATTTCTTTATTTTCTAGGTCTTCCAGGGTTCTAAAATACGAAAGCGTGCTAATGAGCTCGGGATTTTCCTCTTTTTTTATTCTCTCGAGCTCCCTTTTACCGACTTCTCCGATTTTCCTGGCCTCCCGACTTATACTAACCCTAATCCTCCCCATTACTTATTAGACAAGAAAATAAAAAATTACAAGGTTGAAGATAATGTTTATAGCAACCTCATAGAGGTTAGGAGAGCCAGAAGTAAGCCTTGTTTTTAGAAATGATAACAGGTGCTTGAAGCCCAAACATCCTGCGATTCCTCCAAGCATGGAAATTTTGTCGGAAAGAAAAGGTTTGATGGAGAAGGCTAAAAAAGCAACCAAAAAATCTATCACATGCCCTGATTCCGGAAAAGGTAGCTTTTCCCTGTTCCCCTCAACATAGTAAGATTTTACAAAACATACCAGTGGGACGAAGATTAAATTAAATAAAAAAGAAAAAAATAAGTTGTAACGGATTGCCAGGTAGAGCGTTGGCAGAGTTGTAAATTCTATGCCGAAGCTTGGGAAGATAAAAAAGAGTTTTTCAATAAGGAAAAGAAAGAGAAGTAAGGCAAGGATTTGGTCAAAAGGAAAAGTTATCAAAGGAATTAAAAAAAATATCAGAAGAGCAAGTTTTTTAGGCTCCATTAAATATTTATATTTTTTGTTACTTTATTTATGGTGCTTAAGAAGCTTCTAGGAAAAAGGAAGCCTGAAGATATAGATGAGGAAGAATATATAGAAATTTCGGATGTTGCAAAAGAGAAGAGTTCTGAGGGAAAAATTCTTGTGAGAATAGAAAAGTTGAAAGATGTTAAGGATGTTGAAAACATTTTGAAGGAGCTGAGGGAAAACAAAATTCTTTTTATATCAACCCAAGAATTAAAAAACAAGGATATTCAGGAGCTGAGAAGATGTATAGAGAAGATTAAGAGAACCGTAACCGCAATGGATGGAGATATTGTAATGGGACCCCACTCGGTATTAATAGTATGTCCAAACTTTGCAATGATAGAAAGAAAAAAGGAAGGTTAACATGGGATATAAATGTGTAAGGTGTAAGGGATATATTGAAAATCTGGAAGAGGTGGGTCAGGTAATATGCCCTCACTGCGGATTTCGAATATTGATAAAGGCAAGGCCGAAGGGAGAAACAAAGAAAGTGCTGGCAAGATAACAATCGAATTGTTTATTTTAGGCATTATTTTTGTCTGGTTTATAGAAAATTATTCGGTTCTTTCCCTCCTTCAGGAAATTACCCTTGATTCTGTTTATTTTCTGCTTCAAATGTTCGGAATTGAGATAAAAAGGCAAGGATTATTCATAATAGTTAGGGATTTAATAGCTCTGATCTCTCCGGAATGCACCGGCTTTTTCGGAATTTTTATCCTCTTTTCCTTTATCCTGCTCAGTAATAAATGCTGGCTTGCAAAGTTAAAGGGGAGCTTGGTATTGACACCTATCGCCTTCCTTACTAACATCTTCAGGATATTTGCTATTATAATGCTTGGATATTATTTAGGGCCGGAATTTTTGCCGGTCCTTCACCTCATTTTCTGGGATTTTCTTTATTTGGCAACCCTCTTCCTTTTATGCCTTCTATTCCATAAGATATTTTAAAATATATATATTTCAGCACCGAAAAAAATATATATAAACCAATACAAAAATAATTCATACTCTTTTTAACGAAAAGGTGGTAAAAAATGGCCAAGTTTAAGGAGGTTAGGGGGCTTACCTGCCCAGAATGCGGGTCAAAGCATATCCTAATCGACACAACAAGAGGAGAGAAGCTCTGTGCAAAGTGCGGATTGATTATTACAGAGGATATGATAGATACCCAGCAGGATTGGAGGGCCTTTGATACCGAGCAATTAGAAAAAACCGCAAGAACCGGAGCACCTTTAACAAAGCTAAGGCACGATAAAGGAATAGGTACCGAAATCGGAAAGAGTCAGGCAGAGCTATTTAAGGTAAAGTCCCAGAAAAGGTCCCAGTATTTTAGAATGAAGAAATGGCAGAAAAGACTTGTATCTTCAAAGGATAGAAATTTGGGATATGCTCTCACCGAATTGGAAAGGCTGAGCTCCTTCCTAAACTTACCTAAAAACCTGCAGGAGGAGGTTGGAGTGATGTACGAAAAAGCTTTGGAGGAAGGTATTGTTAAGGGAAGGAGCATAGAGGCTGTTATAGCGGCTTTGGTTTACTGTCTATCAAGGGAGTACGGATGCCCCAGAACCCTAGCAGAGATTTCTCAAGCATCGGGAGTGTCGAGAAGGGATTTGGGTAGAACCTACCGATACATAGCAAGAAAGTTGGGATTGAGAATTCTGCCTGCAAAGGCAAAGGACTATATTGCGAGATGTGCAACCATTTTAGGACTTTCTGATAAGGTACAGGTAAAGGCAAGGCAGTATCTGAAAAAAATTGAAGACCATGAGTCTGTATCCGGGAAAGGGCCTTTGGGAGTTGCTGCCGCCGCTTTGTACATTTCAGCTATTATGAACGGAGAGTATAGGTCACAAAGGGAAATTGCTGATGCAATTGGAGTAACTGAAGTAACCATAAGGAACAGATGTAAGGATATCTTAGAGGCTTTGGGCATAGAAAAGGAGTATGAAAAGAAATTGAAGGAATTGGAAGAGTCCCAAAAGTTGGAGGAAGAGTAATACCTTCTTTTAAGGTTTCTCCTCCCAGACAGCAATCCCTCCCTTATCTTTTCTAAATATTAGGGTGTGCTTTCCCTTGCCTACCGAAATTTCGCTTAGATTTATTTTGGTATGCAAAATTCTTTTATTATTTCCATAAGCAAATACTACCGACCGATTGCATATTGTAATACTTCCTTTAGGCAGATAAAAGGAATATTTTCTTTCCGTTCCTTCAGGCAGGTTTCTGAGCTCATCTGCAATCCTAACAATTTCTTCTGCGACATGTATTCCTTTATCCCAAGCAAGATTTTCCTTTGCCTGAGCAAAGTAATCGGTTGAATAGCTTAAAATAAGCACAGATATTCCAACAAAAATTGCAAAAAGGATTGCTGAAGAGATTACCGGATGCATAAAAATTTTTCTTTTATTTTTTATTATGAATGAGGAAGAGCTATTGAAGCAAAGGAAATTGCTGGAGCTCCAAGCCCAACTTCAACAACAGTTAGCAATTCAGGAGGAAATCTCAAAGGCTAAAATGTTGGAGGAGGTAAAGGAAAGGATACTCAGGGAGATACTGACAAAAGAGGCTAAGGAAAGATTGAATAATGTAAAACTTGCAAAACCCGAGCTTGCAGAGCAGATAGAGCTCTATTTGATTCAGCTTTATCAACATAGCAAAATTTTAAAACCTATAACGGATTCGCAATTAAAACAGATTCTTGAGGAAATAGCAAAATCCTCAAAAAAAGATATAAAAATAAGGAGATTATGAAGTTCGAGCTTTCTGAGGAGGGAAAGGAATATTTAGAAAAAGGATTTCCGGAAAAAAGATTGCTCGAGCTGATTTTGGAAAATGGTAATGAGATTACTTTGGAAAAGGCAAGGAAATTGGAAAATTTAAATATAGCCCTGCAATGGTGCAAGAAAAAGGGCTGGATAGAAATTGAAAATGGAAAAATAAAGATAACCGAAAAAGGGATAAAGGAGAAGGATAAACCGACGGAATTTGAAATTGCCCTGAAAAAATTTTCAGAGGGAAAGGGGTTGGAAGAGGAGGAGATAAAATTGTTGTTGGAAAGGAAGCTGATAAGGAAATGGTTGGAGGTTGAAATAGATGAGGAGATAAAGGAGATTTCCCCAGAGATAATAAAATACAACCTTTGGGAAGGTAAGAGGTTTAAACCCTACCAGGTTGAGGTTGCGGGCAAAATTGTTTATCCGGGGAAAAAGCACCCTTTAAGGCTAACCATGGAAATGGTTAGGGAAACCTTCTTAGAAATGGGATTTGAGGAGATGGAAGGACCTTTGGTAGAAATCGCATTCTGGAATTTTGATTCGATGTTCGTTCCCCAAGATCATTTAGCAAGGGAGATGCAGGATACTTTTTATCTAAAGGGGAAAGGAGAGCTGCCAAAAGCCGAGCTGGTTGAAAAAGTTGAGGAAGTCCATGAAAAAAATTGGGATTATAAGTACAGCAAGGAAGAGGCTAAAAGACTTGTTTTAAGGACCCATACAACCTCTGTCTCCTTCAGAAAAATGGCTCAAGGCATAAAAATTCCGGGAAAGTACTTCTGCATAGGCAGGGTTTTCAGGAATGAAACCATAGATTATAAACACTTACCCGAATTCCATCAATGCGAAGGTATTGTTCTTAGCAAGGATGCAAATCTAAGGCATCTGATGGGAATAATAAAAGAGTTCTACCAGAGATTCGGGATAGAAAAGGTAAGGTTCAAGTATGCCTACTTTCCTTATACAGAGCCTAGCCTGGAAGCATTCGGCTGGCATGAAAAAAGCAAAAAATGGATAGAGTTAATAGGTGCGGGAATTTTCAGACCAGAGGCTTTAGAGCCTTTAGGAATAAAGGTTCCAGTCTTGGCCTGGGGACTTGCAATTGAAAGGCTTGCCATGTTCATATTTGGCAAGGAAGATATAAGGGAAATCTTCGGCTATACCTGTGATTTGCAATGGTTGAGGGAATTCAATCCCCTAAAAAGAAAAATTTGATTACTTTAGCTTGTTTTCTAAGGAATTTATGTATATCTCCGCCATCCTGAACCTTCCTGTCTTTAACTTATCCTTAGCAAGTTTCAACTCCAATTCCAAATCAAAGGTATCCTCTCCCTTCTTCTTCATCTCCTTTATCTTCCTCTCAATTTCATCCAACTTCTTTGCATAGGTTCTGTAAATCTCCAACTCCTTCTCCGGAATCTTGTGAGGGTCGTGCCTTAGCGGTTTAAACCATATCCAGTAAGGCTTTCCTTTGTTGTATTTAGGGTTCTGGAACATTCCTACACCTACCTCCTCCATCGTCACCCTCTTAGCATACTCCTCACCGTACTTCTCCCTTATCCTCTTCAAATCCTCCATTCCTTTGGTACTCATCTGAATTTCTGTTAGAACATTACCCTTCAAAGCCTCCTTAAAGTCGGATAATACCTGGGATATCATTATTATTCCTATGCCCCATTTCCTGAATTCTCTTGCAGCCTTTTCCAAAGCTACATAACCTCCCTTCCCTCCGTACCTTTCTAACAACCTGTGAACCTCATCAAATACGAGCAATACTTTGAGCTCAGGAGATTCCTCAAACTTTTGGGCGAAAATGCTGTCTATTATATTCCTAATAGCAACATCGTACTCTCCGGGCTTTAGCTTGTTTAAAACAAACACCGTTATCTCTCCAGGGTTCATATACTTCCTTATATCTATCTTTTCCTTAGGATTGGTTATCTCATAAATCATACCTGGGAAAGGTCTTGCATCCAACTCCTTCATCCCGAAGTATTTATAATTGGAAAGCATGCTTTTATCTCTGCAGGATTTTACAAAGCCTGTCCATTGCCCGGTAGGATCAAAGACTATTACCGGTATTTTGTTGAGCAGGCATTCCTCCGCTATGCCCATAGCCGCAACAGTCTTTCCAGAGCCGGTTGCGCCGGCTATTATTACATGGGTTGTTAAATCCTTTGTAGGCAAATATGCTTTGTATTTAGTTCCGGCAACCTTTCCTATGTACAAACCCTCCTTTGGCAAACTTTTGTAATCTATAGGTGTTAAATATCTCATCCTCTCCAACCTCTTTATCCTATAATATCTATATACCCATATTATAACTATAACAACAGCGGCAGAGCCCAAAATTCTAGGCAGCCAGATCCACCACCAAGGCACTTTAACAACTTCGAACATATCGGTTGCCTTTGCCGTTTGGTTCTCATAGTTCGCAACAACCTCTATTAGATACCTGCCATAGTCTAAGGAAAGATTGGATAAAGGAATCTCCCTTATGAAGGAAATGGAGGTCTCTATTGCCATCGTCTCGTGCTGGCTGTACAAAACCCTGTTCTCTGCTAAGGATATTATGTTATAGTTTAAGGTCACATCAAACCTTTTCTTCGAGCCAAGGTTGTACAACCTCACATAGAACTTTAATTTATCATCCTTGGTTACCTGCTTATTTATAGCCTCTACCTTAACATCCAACAAAGGCTTTTCCTCGGAGATTACATTTACGGTTAGAGTTGTTGTTTGCGTTTTTCCCTTTGCAAGCACCTTCAACTCTCCGGTATAGGTTCCAGGAACAGCATCTTTTTCAGCAAACGCCAAAATTCTAACTGTTGCAGTATCTCCGGGACCCAAATCAACCTTATCCTTATCCAGGCTCAAAAACTGCCAGATATCACCTGAGATGGTCAAATAAACAGTTATATTTTCATTCTGATTGTTTGTTAGCCAGATAGAATATTCCTTCTTCTCTCCAGGTCTTAATTGAATTGTAACCATCTCGGTACGCACCGAAACAGGGAAGGTTATTATCTTGCAATCCTGAGGGCAGTTTTCTGGAGTCTCCCCTTCCTCGCATATTCCGTTACCGCAAATAGGCTTGGTAGGTTTGGAAGGAGGGACATATCCGCCAGCACCTCCACCTCCTCCGCCACCTCCGCCTCCTCCAGTCCCGGTTTCTCCCTGGGTAGGCTGAGGACAAGGCTCCAAGGAGCAAACTCCGTTACAACAATAAGGACATTTTTCAGCCAAATAACACTTCCCTCCGCATAATACATAATCAGGGGAAGGACAGGAAATTTCAGCTATGGCATAGGCTGAAAAGCTTTCAAGTTCGGCAATCAAATAATCCGCTCCCCTTGCCAGAACAGAAACTTCTTCCCAGCCGGATAAACAAGTTCTGTTCTCCCAAACCCAATCCTCACATCTGAAAAGAGAAACCAAATTAGGATCTACCTCGCTGGTATAAAACTTCAACCTAACCTTTGAAAAGCTCAAATTGCTCCGGATAGCCAAAACCTTTTTGAAGGTTAGCAAACCGTTCTCACTTTGATAGGATTGGCCGTTGCTAGGGTAATTTGATTCATCTATCCTCAAAGGTTCTGTTATATTTTCAAAGAGCGGAACATCTTCAAAGAAGAACTCATGCTCCTTAGCCTTCACATAAACATCATAGCTCCTCTTATGTACTTCCTTGCTATAACTTCCTTCAGCCGAGAAGCCAAGACCCTCTATTTCATAATCTTCATCAAAGTTTTTACCTTCCCTGAAAAACCTGAAGCTCTGCTCATAAGCTATCCCTTCACTATCCCTAGCCTCCCCTTTTAGGTAAATTCCTCCTATGTAAATTTCAAACCATCCTTCCTTATAACTTTTATGCCCATAGCTATCTATAGCTGAAATATTCATGTCATAATCTCCGTAAGTTAGGTTCGTCAGGTTTGCAAACCAGCTTTCATTAGTTATCTTTTGGAGATAACCCTGATAAACTACTTCAGAGCCTTTTCTAACAACTATACTCACATTGCTCACTCCTGAAGGGTCTGTTACATTAACCCTTACCGTCTGATTTACCTTTTGGGTTTCGTTTTTAACTTCCTTTGCTTCTGCCACTATACCCCTAATTTCCGGAGGTGATAAATCATAATAATAAATAGCCTTGCTTAGAATCTGACTTCCTTCTATTTCATTGCCTTCAACCAAAGCCAAAGCTTTAACCCTTAAATCATAATAGTAACCGTCCTTTAGGCTAGGGGCTAGGCAAGTTATCAGCCAGGAGCCGTTCCCTAGATACTCCTGGCTTAGGTTATAGCAGGAACTCTCATTTATGAAAACCGAGAAACTTGCGTTTTCAACTGGGTTTTTGTTATAGCTCAAATTCGCCCTAACCTCTATTTCTTCGCTCGCATTGGTTTTCTCTGTATAACTCAAAATCTCTATCTCCAAAGGTCTTACTCCTAAGGAAAGGTTTATTAGTCTAAATTCCGGCTCTGAGCCAGAGCTTGAGATGTTCAACAAGCCGGAATAATCCCCTTCTTTGGAAACATTGTAGTAAATATAGACCTCCTCGGAGCTTTGTTTTTCTACGCTCAAAGAGGAAGGATAGTCTAATAAAGAGGTAATGTTCCCTGTTATATTCAACTCAAAGCTAAGCGGAACATTACCGATATTTGTTATCTTTACCTTATCTAACAAGCCAGAGCTGTTTGTTGCCACCAACTTTGAAATATTTGTTTTGTCAACTATCCATCTCTTATCCTGCAAAACCTGAACGCTCAAGCTTACATTGGTTAGATTTGCATTGGCCGGGGAATTCACCAAGGTTAGGGAATAAACTCCTGGAGAGTATCCTAAAGGAATTGAGAAGCTTACATTTATCTGCTTAGTCTCTCCAGCCCCTAAAACAGAAAGGTTCTCCGGGAAGAAGGTAAGATTAAAGGTTCCGCAATAGTCAGAATAACAGGAAATATTTATGCTTGTTATGTTGGCATTTCCCTTATTTGTAAGGTTGTAAGCTATGATATAGCTATGGTTATGCTCAACCGAGATTGAAATGCTTGAAGGACTTGCCTCCAAAATCCTGGTAGGATTGACATTTATTGTAATCCATTTCTCAGAGCTTCCTGTAGAATAATCAGGATTCTCCCACTCTGTTTTTATCCTTATTGAATAGCTTCCTGCCAAAGTGCCTGCAGGAATTGTCAGAGAGAACTGCTCATCTTTGCTTGTTCCTTCCTCTATCTTTGCATAGGTAAATGAGTTCGGATTAGCGCTCCAGCCTGCCGGCAAATCATCTATAACTACACTTACATTATAAGCTCCGGCATCTTCGCTATTACTTACCGAGAAGTTTATCTGGATTGTTTTTCCGGTATCGTTGGTTACTCCCAAAACATCTACACTATCAGGAGAATTTATATTTAAGAAGGTTGAGGCTAGAACATTTACAGTAAAGCTCGAGCTGTAATTATAATCCGGAAGGTCAGAATCAAGTTTATCCCTTGCCCCAACTTTTATGGAATAGCTTCCCTCTTCTGTAGGCAAAAAGCTCGCCCTAAATCTGTATTTGTAAGGAGAGCTTGAGGTATATTGTTGGACAATAGAGGCATTAACAACAAATTCTTCTCCAGAAGGAGAGGTAACATTTATCCAGGCACAACCATAATCAGCTGAACAGGTATCTCCCATAGGGTCATTATCGCTTATGTTTATTTCTACCGTTATGTTCTCCCTATTTACATCAACCTTTGCAGGATAGCTTAAGGTATCCTCATAGATTGCAGGCTCTACATCCTGAACCGTAATGTTAAAGGTTACCGAGCTTTCCTGAGGGGTAGCTGAGGTGTTGGATAGGGTTATCTCAAATTTGTAATTTCCGGATGTATCGCTTACATACTTAACTTGCAAAATCCCTTTGCTCGCTTTATCAACCTCTATTGTATCCCCGTCCTTAGGCGAAACAAGGAAGTTTGAAATTGGATCAGAGCCAGATAAAGGAGTTACACCTATGGTAAAGTTCAACTTTACATTACCTTCATTGACAATTGTTATGTTATAATAACCTCCCTGACCTGCAGGCTTTAAAGGTAGGGTTTCCTGAATGTAAGTTGGGTATAAGTACCAGGAAGTGTTCTTAAGAACTTCTATTTCAACCGGGATTTTGTTTTCTATTACATGGGTTTCTGAAGCATCTTTTCCTACCAAACTCAAATTAGTTTTGTATATTCCTGGACCAGTCCCCTTAGGAATGGAGACATAAATTGTTATACTATCCGACTTTCCTCCCTCTATAACCAAAGGCAAAATCCTTGAATAGGAGAACCAATCGCTATAATTTTCAGGAGAAAGGTTGAAGTATAGCTTTTGGTTTCCTGTGTTGTTAATAGTCAAAGTTCCCAAAGTATAGCTTTGATTATGCTCTCCTGTTAGGTTGAAAGAGGAAGGGCTATAAGCATAGCTGTAACTCTCGCTTATTGAAAGGTCGGTGACGCTTTGTGTTGAGCTTAAGCTACCATCCGGATTATGCCAGGAAGCCTTTCCGTAAAGCTGATAAGTTCCGGCGCTCATACCAGAGCTTATGTTTAAATAAAATGTTACATTGCAGTATTTTCCTGGATCCAAAGTTCCGCAACTATAGCCAGAAGGTTCTATACTCATTTCCGCATCTCCAACTTGATAATAAGTGCTTCCATCATCAAAAGTCAAATTTATTGTAACATCGGTTATAGGATCACTTCCGTTATTCAATAAAGAGAGGTTTATTTCGGTTGAATAAGGCAGATAGCTCACATTAATAGAAGCAGGCTGGATTAAAACCCCTGCCTCTCTATAAACTTTGACATATACAGGAATTTCCTTCTGGCATCTTTCTAAGGAATAGCAGTTGGTATTATTTGCCTTAGCTAAAATCGTTCCGTTGTAATTTCCAGGCTCCCAATCGTTAGGAACTGAAACATTAACCCTTACTATCTTCTTTTCTCCTGCACTCAAATTGAAGAGATTATCAGAAAAGCTTACCGAAAAGTTCAGGCAAACCTTTCCTTCAGGGCAGGAAAGGTTTATCAGATAGAGCTCAGAGATTCCCTTATTCCTTAGGGTTAGATTTGCAGCCTTCTCCTTTCCCCTCTCTATTATCAAAGTTATATTCGGCTCCAGAATTTCTAAAACTGGGTTTTCAGCTACCGTTACATTCAAAACCCTGCTAACATTTGCATAGGTATTGTTAGGATTTAGCCAATTTCCATAAACCCTTATCTGATAATCTCCAGGCAAGGTTCCGTTCAGGATTGTTATATTAAATTCTCTCGAGCAATTGCTCCCAACCGACAAATTCCCGCAAGGTTGGGAATAAACCTCTGCCTGATAGAAGGATTTCTTCTCCAAGGTTATGTTTGAAAGATAGGCTGTTGCATTCCCTATGTTTTCCAAGGTAGCATTCAACCTAAAGCCTTCTCCTTCATCCATCGTTACATTATGTAGGGTTATGCTCTCAGGCTTTAAGCTAAGGTTTAGCTCGGTGCTTCCGCTAACATTTATCCAAATGCTAGAGCTAGAGTTTTCATTCCCTGAGCCATCCCTAGCCAAAATATAAATCTCATAATTCCCTTCCTCGCTAAAGGTATAGCCTCCCTCGAACAAATTGGAGCTTTGGTTATAGGATAGGGTAACATTGTCTAAGCCTACAATCACAGCCTTTACGGTAAGGTTACTATAATCCCAGTAATTATCGCTCACATTAGCCTTTATCTCCAACCTCTCATAATTCACATCTATCAAGGTATCGCTCACCTCCCAGGAATGGATTTTTGGTTTCAAATGGTCCTCAACCCTAAGCAGATAATAACTTTCATTTATCTCGGCAATGTAAAATTTAGAATCATTACTTTCTATCTTACAACTTAGATTGAATAATCCTAACCTCGGAATATTCCAGGTAGCGATTGCATAGCCGGAGCTATTGGTTAAAGAGCTATCTATAAAGCTTTGGTTGGAATAGAAGGAAACAGGATAGTTTTCCAAAGGATAACCGTTATCTTTATCAATTACCTTACAAACTATATTTGCAACCCCATCGCCGTACTCATAATAGCCCTCTAGGTTATTCTTCGGAGAAACATAATCTACCTTGGCATTTCCATAGATTAAAATAGAGACAGAGGAGCTTGCATTATCGTAATAATCCTTTGATACATTTGCCCTTAAGCTTTCAGCGCCTAATTTATAATCCTTAGGGATTATCCAGCTCTGCTCTATTCCATTGGTAGAGATTAAGGAGCTCTGATTAAACCAGCTTACATTTGCTATGGCTATCAAATTACCTGCTTCATCCGTAACATTAACCTTTAGCTGATAGGTTTTGTTCCTCTGGAGGATTTGATTTTCGGCAGGGCTTTCTATTGCAACAAACAACTTTCCTTTCAGAATTATTGACTTGGTTACAACATCGCTATCCTTCCAGTCCTCACTACCAATAGCCTTAAAGCTTAAGTTTGTTATCCCAACACTTAAGTTATCCCTAGGGTTATAGTCTATAGAACAAATTCCGCTTGAGTTTGTTATACAAGATAAATTTTGATCAGGTGCATACAAATAAACCTGGGTTGCATTCGCTGGCTCAAGCTCTCCTTCCCAAACCTCAACGGTTATTTTTGTTGTATTAGGAGAATAGCTATCATTCCTGTACAATATCTTTTCAGAAAAGGTTACATTCTTTATATTTAACTTTGCAACTACGGTAACCGTCTTATTTAAATAACTATTAGCCCCCGCATCATACAACTCATTGCTTTTTCCAGTTATATTGCAAGCTATCTTATGCCCTTTTGTAGCCTCATTGGAAGTGTCCCAATCGTAGGAAGCAACCCCGTTAGCATCTGTTGTTAAAACTGCCTTAGTGGAATTATCAATCTCTACTTTTACCTCAAAGCCAGAAACATTCAGATTCAAAACCTCGTCCTTAATATGGCATTTTATAGGAACTACCTCCCCTTTTAAAACTTCGTCCGGAGCCTCTACTCTATCAACCTTTGCCAAACCCTTAACTATTACCCATGTTGTATCATTCCCCTCAATTGAATAGCTGGCATTTGCTACTGCTTTTATAGTATAATTTGCAGGAATCTCTGAATCGCTAGGATTCCAGAGCAAAGAAGCATAGCCGGTTGAATTTGAGGTCGAGCTTCCCAAATAATTCCCATTATAATAAAAGCTTACATTCGCTCCTTCCACACTTGAGCCTTCATCAGTAACCTTAGCTAAAAGCAAAGTTGAGTTA
Organism: uncultured archaeon; assembly: GCA_964498505.1. Taxonomy (GTDB): domain Archaea; phylum Aenigmatarchaeota; class Aenigmatarchaeia; order QMZS01; family QMZS01; genus CAZCGS01. Next base: position 4,817 of record CAZCGS010000002.1, on the reverse strand, counting down.
GGGGATAAGCTATCCTCCCTATGGATTACACTATTATCCCTTGTTAGATTAACCTCCAAAACCCTATAAACCTTAATCTTCTTGAGATCAGAGGCTTGAGAGTAATAATCCCTACTTGCCTGAACAGAAACATTCCATTCTCCAATAGGATCACTACTCCCTATAACATAACTTCCCTCATAAAGATTTGAGGAAGAATTAAAGCTTAGGTTTATCTCCTCAATCGCTCCATCGCTCTTCTCTATCCTTGCCTTTACCGAAGCATCTGAAACTATTTTGCTTAGCTCATCTGTCAGATTTACCTTTATCTTAATCTCCTCACCCCTCCCAAACTCCTGACCCTCAGCTATGGAAATCAAATCAGCCTGCAAGCAACCATAGATATTTAGGGTTATAGGTTGAGAGCTTCCGTTGAAATAATATTGTCTACTAGCACTTGCATTTATTTGATAGCTTCCAGGAGTTAGGTTATCCAAAGGATCATAAGTGCAATTGTAATAACCCGAGCCTTCATTTTTTACCTCGCAACTTCCTCCCGGCAAATTGAAACTAACATTTGCATCGCTTATATTAGCATTAACATCATCATAGACCCTAACCCTTATTAGCACTTTGTTAGGCGAACTGCAGGTTGACCTGTACAAGGTAAAGTTATTGGCCGGCTCTATTAAATCAACAAATAACTTTCCATAGACAGTATAAGACTTAGAGACCTCAGCATACTTATCCCAGAAGCATTCCTTGCCAGAGCACAACCCTTTCTCATAGGAAGAATTTGCCTTCAAGGTTACAGAAATAGTATCTCCTGGCGAATTATCGCTTGCATTCCAATCTCCATACTTTTCCAAGGTATAATTACCTTCAGGAACTACCTGATCCTTATTATCCTTTACCGTAACATTTGTATAATTAATTTCCGGCCCTAAGTAGCTTTTAAACCTTGTAACTATATCTCCGGAAGGATTCCAGCTAACATCTATGCTAGAAATCTTCCCATGGACCCAATAAGATTTATTTATGGTAATATTTCCGCAATAGTTATTAATTCCCTCTATTATTGCTTTTGTAATTAAAAGCTCTCCAGCATAATTATCGCTCGCATCATCATCAGTCAAATTAACCTGATAATCCTTTCCTTCCTCCAAGGTATTTCCCAACCAATCCTTTATCATTCCCAAGGTAGAAACAGATATGCTAGGCCCTCCAATCTCATTAGGCTGGTAATTTGCTATTAAATCGCCTGAAGGCGAGAAGGAGGCACTTGAGTTGTAAGGGTCTATCTGACCATGAACCTCATAGTCATCAGAAGTCCAGGAAAAGTTATGGTAATAATCCTTGAAAAGCAGGATTTCAACTATGTCATCGCTCTGATTTAAAGGATTATTATCTGGGATATCAAAGCTTCCTTCAACCCTATCCTTTGCCATCTCTACCCCTCTCCATCTTACACTCACATTTATAGGAACCTCCCTATTTTCAGTCCGGTAAGTTATCTTTATCCAATCTAACCTCGGAGAAAATTGATCGCTGGAATTAAACTCAACTTTATATTTAATCTCCCTATAGCTCAAGTTATAATCATAGGAAAAGCTCTGACCGCTGAAATTAACTTTTTGCCATACCGTACCGTTATTAGGAGAGATGTAAATACTTGCGCTTGCATTGGAAGGAGTCTCTAAACTATACTCTACAGTAATATTGGTAATGTTGTTATTTGTTTTGATAACCTTACTTATCCCAAAACCTTCCCTAACCCTTCTCTCAAACCATGTTATGTTCCAGGAATAAAGCTCTGGTCCTTCTTTCAAAGAGCTGGCATTGAACTCAATCCTTATTTTCAAACTCTTTGCCTTTACATCTTGCAAAGAGCATGAAGCACTACATTCCTTTATTACTTCCAAAGAATTCCCATCCATTACCTTGAAAACTAAGGTGCCATTATTTAAGGAAAAGTTTGCATTTAGGTTATTCCAGGAGGTTAGATTATCTGGAATAATCAAAATACTTTCGGCATATCCAAAGGTTGTTCTATTCTGGACTTCCTCCAAGCTTGTTTCTATGTTTGAATCACTTGCCTTCCTTATCCTTATCCAGGAGACATTTGCATATAAGGCTGCTAAACTATCTTCTGATCCAAAACTTAATTTGTTTAAAATATTTGGAGATCCTATAGCATAGCTTTTATTCTCAACTTTTCCTAAGATATTGTAATATTCATCATATAGGTAGTAATCTACAATATTCCTACTCTCGTTTACTCGTGTCGTTAAAATATAGTTTTTATTATAAGAAAAACTGTCGTTTATTATAATAGAAGTTCCCTCGCTGTATACCTTAATGTATGTAGTACCTTTTGTTGGAATTTCCCATATGCCCAAACAGTCAGATGAATCATTATCTTCTAATCTTATTCTTAACTGATCGTCTGATGTAGAATTCTCAATTGATACTTTAATATCAATATCATAATAATTTAAATTCTTGCTAATATTTCGATAAGCAGAACTCTCACCTGATGTATTTTCTTCAAACCTTAGCTTTCCGTTCAAATTGCTAACCAAAGTCGTTCCATTCACCCAATTCCCAGCATCCTCTCCATCAATGAAAAAATCAAAGACCTGGGATGCATTGCTTTTGCTTTCAGCCAAGGAGTTATTGTAATAGCAATAAATTACCGTGCTATTGTCTATCTTAGGAATCTTTACCCAAACTATTGCTTGACTTGAATTATAACTCTCTATCCAATAAGGAATCTCCTCTTCCTTTCCGGCTGGGTTTGAGTTTCCAGACCAATAAGCTTCCTTGCTATCCTCCCTTTTAACCAAAATTATATCGTTCCCAACATCAACATCCCAGATTTTGCCGGAGTAAGGAACCTTTCTAATCGCCTTTATCCTAACCAAATCTCCCTCTCCAGTTAGGAAATAACCCTCTACCTTTCCTTCTTTAAACCCTTGGTAAAACTCGGAGATTTTAACAAGGGTAAAGGCTGAACCATCATCCAAAGCAGGCAAATGAGAAAACAATAAGAAACCTGATAGCGATGCAATCCCTATTTCTTTGAAGATCTCTTTGCCATTTCTCTTAAGATAGGCTCTACCCCTTTCCAAAATTCCTCTTCCGAAATTGTTCTTGCTGGCTTGCTTACCCAAACCTTTCTCCCTCCCAGAACAATCTGCTTCCTTATCCTCTTTATCTTCTTCATAATTATTTTCTTCTCTTAATTTATTTAAATATTTAACAAACTCAGGATAGGAAATTATATTTTCATAAAACCTCTTGCATTTTCTTAAAATCTCTTTATCTCCGGTAAGGAAAATCAGGTTATTTTCCTTAACTATGCTCAAATGTAGTAAATTCGAAATCCTCTTTTTAATAGGAACTGCAGAAACTATCTTATATATAAACTCCCAATTAATTTTCCGCTCTTCCAAAGTTGAAAAAGACAAAGTAGAATCTAAACATTCCCAAAACTTTTCTGCCTTTTCTTTATCTAAAGAATACTCGGAAACCAACCTCCTGGTAATCTCTATTTTTGTTATCTCAGATACAAGATATTCACAGACATCCTTATTTTCCAACAGCGTTTTTATCACCTTTGTATGCTTCGGTTTCTTCCCCTTCCTTATTCTCTGCACATTTGCCTTGAAAAATCCGTAAAGAATGTTGGTATCTATATATACCCTCAATTTTTCTTTCCTGTTCCTTCTAATTAAAGAAAAAGAAAGCGCCGCTATTCCAAAAACTATCAAAATCGGACAAACTTTATCAAATTTCTGAGATATCAGAACATAAACCCTGTGCTCAGGACTTACCAAAAGCTCTTTTCCTTGGGAGATTAGGGAATGGACCTGAATTACTGGGAGTAAAGAAAAGTTTTTATATATATTTTTGCTATAGCTATTTATGGTCTCTAAAGAGAACTTGGCTACATTTGGAGGTATTGCAGTAGCATTGTTCTTAACCTTATTGCTGTATTTTTGGTTTAAGGTTGGGTTGGAGATTGCTGTTCCTATTAGTGTTGGAATAGGTGCTTTGGTAGGATTGGCTATATATTCCAAAGGTTGAGAGAAGATGGAGAGGAAGGTTGATATTGTATTAAGGATAATTGGCTTATCCTTGATAATTGTTGGTATTTTGTTTTTATTGCTTATGGTTTTAGGAGTTGTACATTCTCCTGAGTTGGAGCTGTTAAGCTTGTTTGTTTCGGTTGGTATTTTTGTTGAGATCGGAAGGTTGGAGGAAAAGGTTTCCAATTTGGATGAATTGAAAAAGGAGTTTTCTGAGCTGAAATCAAAGTTCGAGCTTCTTTGGAAGGATTTTGAGAAAAGGAAAAGGCTGTAAATTCTATGCTCAGGACTTACCAAAAGCTTATCTCCGTTTTCCAAGGTAATCTCAAACATCTCCCCTTCATAATCATAGCTGAATATTTCCCTTGCTTTCTGCCATTCTTTTTGCCCAGTTTTCGGGTTTAAAGTTAGGATTAACTCATCCCCTTCCAACTCTCCAAAGTACTTCCATCCTTTGTTAGTTAAAACCAAAGTTTCTTGATCAAAGCACCCAATACTCTCATTCACCCAGGAAAACCTCAAATCAGAATAATCACTCTTCATCCCATCCCTGAAAGGAATTTCCAGCCTTACCTGGAAATTCTCAAGCTCCTTACTGGAATTAACCCTTATCTTCATCCTTTTGCTCCAATTCTCAAACAACCAAGGAATTGATTTTATCTTCAACCTTCCTTCCTCCCAGCTCAAATTCTCAATCTTTTCCAAGGAGGAATTCTCCTTCCATTCCTTTGTCAGCTCAAGCCTTCC
>CAZCGS010000001.1:0-28016 GCA_964498505.1 uncultured archaeon | reverse complement strand
ACTAAACGCTGACAAGGTTGATGGTTTGGAAGCTGCAGATTTGCTGGCTGGAGGTGGAGTTGGAGGAATGCCATTGCAGGGAGTAATTGTTCTGAGAGACAATGCAAACAACTACGGAATTTCTTCGGTTCCAATTTCTTTACCAAAGGGAAACTGCGATGTAAAAATTACGGTTTGCGATTATGGCGGTAACCCGCCAATAAAGCTAATAATTGGAGCTGATCCTGTGCGTGAAATAGCAAAGCCAAAGAATGCTTCTGGTGCTCTTGTAGATGAAGTTAGCGTGTCATGTACTTTATCAGATTACAGTTCAACCTGTGTTACTGATGCATATAGCGATGGAGGATACTTATATGCAAAAGTAAAAGGAGAAGGAATACATTATGGTAGTTGTGAAGACCCTCCTTACTTTCCTTGTCCATTCCTTGGCGATAGGAGAGATGATTGTGCAATATGGAATAGTGGAGGCTTTCCACAAACAAAATCCGAGGCTACTTTTTGTGCAAGAAATTTAGAGGGTGTTGTACTTAATTGGGTAAGTTACAAAGCCTGGGCTGATGGACTAAATATTGGAGCTTCCGCTAAGGTGGCATATTGCCCAGAAGATTATCCAGACTATGATGAAGAGCATAATCTTTGCTATGCAGAGCCTAGGTGTCCTCCAGCAGACCCGGGAGAGGTTTTCATTAAGGAGGATGAGGTTGTTTGCGTTTACTGCCCTGCCGACCATCCAATCTATGACCCAACAACAAGGCATTGTTTAAGAAAGGCAAATGTAACTACAACCAAAGTAGGAAATTGTGCAACCCTAACTACCACCTTGAAATCTGCCTTTACTGATGTAACTTTTGCAGATTCTTATAGTAATCCTCTCAGCACTGCAGATTATGTGGCTATTGCCTATGTTTGTCCGGAATGATTTTTGGTTTTATTTTAAAATTGACAGAAAACTGGTTTTAAGATTTTTTATTCCATAATTTTTTAAGTTCCTGAAATGATATCCCAGCCATTTCTTTCTCTACAAGCATTTTTTCACCTTTTTGATTGGGATAGCCATCTTTTAAACAACTCCAATCCTACATCAGCATGGATTGCTAGAGCTATTAAATCTGCGCACAGCTCAGGAATCGAAACCAAACTCCATCCCCTAAGCTTCCAAGAGTATTTAAATAGATGCCAATCATAACCGTAAATAAAGATGTTCGGATTTTTACTTTTGTATTTTCCAATAATTCTTACCACTTCCTCCAACTTTTCCTTCGGAACATAAACAACCATTTCCTCTCCTCGAGTTTGATGGTTTATTAAGCTTTCCGCAAAGCTTCCGGAAATAGCATAGTTTTTAAGCTCTTTTATTTTTGACTTTACAAACATAAAAATTTTGAAAGGTTTCAGGCTAAATAGGATTTTTCTTTTTAGGGAAGCCCAAGCTTTTATCAGCTCTATTTTATCCAAAACCTTAAACTTTTCTCCGGTGCTCAAAATTAGATTTTCCTCTTCGAGCTCTGAAAGTATTTTTGAGACAAAAGATTTTGAGAGTCCTGTTTCTTTCAAAATTTCCTTAAAACCGAAATTTTCCCTTAGGATTATTGCCCTGAAAACCCTTTCCTTTTTGATCGGAATTCTCATAATCCTGTTTCCTTAAAAGGCATTTATAAGGAAACAAGGAAACTAAGCTAGCTTTTCCAATCTTTTTATCCTTTCTTCAATCGGAGGATGGGTTGAGAAAAGCCTTGCAAGAAAATCTTGAGAGAAAGGGTTTACTATCCATAAATGGGAGGTTGCTTTTGAACCTGAAGAAAAAGGCATTTCCTTAGCATAGCCCGCAATTTTTCTCAAAGCGCTTGCCAATGCTAAAGGCTTTTTGCTGATTTTCGCTCCTGTTTCGTCAGCTAGGAACTCTCTCCCTCTTGAAATTGCAAGTTGGATTAGCAAGGCGGCTATCGGAGCTAAAATAATTACAGGTAGGGCAAAAAGTAGGTTTTTACCGTCTTCTCCTTCCCCTTCGAACAGGGAGCTCCACCAGAGAAGCTCTGCTAAATATGAAATTGCTCCTGCCAGGGTAGCCACTATGCTGGAAATTAAAATGTCCCTGTTTTTTATATGGGCTATTTCATGGCTTAAAACTCCAGCTATCTCTTCTCTATTCAAAACTTTTAATAAGCCGGAGGTAACGGCTATTGCGCTATGCTTTGGATTTCTTCCTGTTGCGAAGGCATTTGGCTGCTCCTCCATCACCAAATAAAGTTTTGGTTTTGGAATCCCCGCCTCCTTGCTTAGCTCCTCGACAATTTCATCAATTTCCTTATTTGCCAGAGGTTTGGCATGGTACATTGTCAAGACGATTTTATCAGAATAAAAATAGGCAAAGAAATTTGCGGCAATTGCAAGAATCAGAGCAAGGGTTAAACCGAAAGGTCCAGCAAGGTAATAACCGATCCAAAGCAGAATCCCTGCTAGCAAAGCCAAAAGCAGGGAAAACCTAAGGTAATCAAGGAGCGCCATGGTATTTTTTATTCTCATAAATATAGATTATCAAACATGAAACAACATACCAAAATAGCAAGTCGTAGAGCAGAAATTTTACTCTAAAATATGTAATTTCCTGACTATAGGAATAAAACACAAAAGGGAAACCTATTCCAGAACTTACAAGATTGCATGAAATAGCCCAGCCCCAGCCACAATGCCAGAACGGTGTGTATATACCTAAAGCAGGCAATATCAGAAATACTATTAAAAGTGAGAGAATAAATACCAAGACTCTTTTTGAGTCTGGTTTTAGACTTTTACTAATACCGGTGATTTTGTAGATCATAATTTTATTTTTAAATTCCCTTTATAAACCATACCGCACTAAACCTATCTCCAAGTCCGGCCCTAAATACAGGGTTTTTGGAATAAAAGTTATAGAAAAGATAGACATTTGGTTCCAAAACTTTCGATTCTTTTTTGGGAAGCACGAGCTCCTCTTTTTTTCTCAAAACCAAGCCTGTAGTGTATTTATTTGCCTCCAAATGGATTTTTTTCTCTTTTTTGAAGGAATGCCTGCTCGCAACTATGCAGAATTCTTTTCGGTGAAACAAAATCCTTTGAACCTTTCCTTCAAAGAATGGCTCCAAAACCTTTTCCAAATTGTTTTTAAAATAGAATTCGAGCTCCTCCCTATCCAAACCGAACGAAAATAATAAGTTTTCCTCAACCAACCTTTCAAACGCCTTAATCATCGTTTTATAACCATATCCGAATTCTAAATGAATCCTTACCTTGCTTTTCCTCAATTTTTCTACCAGCCAATCTATTTTTTCTTTGTACCTTCTTTCCTTTATCAAATGAAAGCCAGAAAGGAAAAGGTATTTTGCCTTCCCTATATTATTCCAAAAATCCTGATCAAGGACAAAATTTTCCGAGATTTCATCATAGGTAAATATAGCCCTTTCATTCCCCTTTTTGAAGATTAGGTGCAGGTAAAGGGGATGCCTTTCTATAGCCTTTATCGGTCTAACCTCCTTTTTCCCCTTGCACACAAAAATGTTTTGGTAAATTTGGAGCAATTTCATAAGCAGTTCATTCCTGCATGGAGATGAAAGAATAACTTTGTATCCTAAGTCATTTAAGGCTAAGGCTGCATTACCAGCATTCCCTCCAATCCTTATCTCTCCTTCATCTATCTTTAAAAACATTCTGCCAAATTCCTTTTTTGAAATTGTAACCTCCTTTCCGTACATATCCTCGGGAATTTTTATCCTATGCTTCCTAACCCCGAAATCCAGGTTTGTAAAAAATGCACAGAATACTTTTTTCATAATTAATATTTATTTTTCAATTAACGGCACAAAAACAAAATGGCCCAAGGAATTTTTCCTTATCCTACCTTTTTCCAATTTTTCAATTAGATACATATGCTGGCATTCAAGATTGCCAACAGGAATTACCATTCTACCTTTAACCTTTAGCTGCTCTATCAAGGCTTTAGGAATTTTTCTGGCTGCAGCAGACACAACAATTCTATCATAAGGAGCCTTTTTCTCATAGCCCTTACTTCCGTCCCCCAAGATACAAACAACATTTTTGTAATTTCTTAAATTCTCCTTAGCCCTTTTCCAAAGTTCTGGGATTATCTCTATGCTCACAACTTTACCTTCTTTGGCAATCTCAGCAAGTAAAGCAGCTAAATAACCCAAACCGGAACCTACATCCAACACCTTATCCCTTTTCCTTACCTTCAGAGCTTCAAGCATTATTGCTATGGTTGTTGGCTGGGAAATTGTCTGTCCGTAGCCTATAGGTAGCGGAATATCTTCATAAGCTAACCCTTTATACTTTGCGGGAACAAACCTTTCCCTTGGCACCTTTTCAAAAGCCCTAATTATCTCTGGAGATTTCAAAACCCCCTCTCTTTTTAACTTTGCAATCAACTCAGCCTTTTCCATAACTAATTTAAATTTTCCCTTCTTCTAAGTTTTATGGCAAAGCCTTTGGCAAAAGAGGTTATAAACAGGCTTTATAAAAATGTATTTGTTTGCCACAAGTGCAAAAGGAGGATTAGAGCCAACCCTCAGAAAATCATGCAGAAGAAAATTGTTTGCAGATATTGTAAGGCAAGCAGAAGCTTTAGGCCTATTTCTAAAGGAAGGAAGAAGTAAATTATGGAAAAAAAGATTGCTCTGGCCTTACTATTTTTCCTTCTCTTTTTGATAGGCTTGAAATTGAATTCCGAGCTTCAAAAAGGTCCTAAGGAATTAAAATTTACCTCCTACATGGATGGATATGTTAACCTTTACCTAAGGGGAATTAATTGCTCTCCTAAGGGTGCGGAGATTGAAAACCAAAGAGTTTGCTACCTTTGCAATGGAGAGGGAATAAAAGTTTGTTTCGGTTATGTATTTGCGGGAAGAAATAAAGAGGAAGCAAATCCTTATGGAAAGCCGAGCATTGAGGGAACTCAAAACCTTACCTATCTTTTAAAATTTTACTCCTTAGGAATTTCATCCATCCTTGATTGCGAATGCGGAACCGAATCATTTTGGAGATGCAAAGATAATATAAAGGCAGAGTTTGACCAAGCCGGAAAAACTGTTTATTTTACTTTCAACACTTCCGATAGAGATGAAATTTTTGAATTTTGGAACTCAACCTTAGGAAACTGCACCATGCTTTTTGTTAAAGAACCTCTATTTTCCTTCCGATGTAAAGATTTTTTAGGCTATGGAATTAAAAATAAAATATGGTTCGAGGTAGGATAAGGCTAATTTTGATTTTTATCGGCTTCTTGCTTCTTTTGAACATATCGAAATGCGATTATATTTGCAGGATATATTCGGGAAGCTGCTCCTCTATCTCATGTCCTTCTTCTACAATAAAACCATGGGATAGCAATAAATGTTGCTATGGTTTTACTAATTGCACTTATTTTCCGGATTGGGGTGTTTCTGCATGCTATTACGCAAATTCCGAAGATAAGCCGGCAGGTTGCGATGGATGCTGCGATTGCTCCTGCACAGACTCTGGTTGGGAAGTTACTCCAAACAATTCTAAGTGTGAAAACGGTTACTACTGCGATGCTTCCTGCCAATGCCAGGAAATAGCTTGTTTTGATGATAGCGATTGCGATGATGGTAAGCCATGTACTCAAGATACTTGCAAGAATCCGGGACAGCCCAGTGCCTATTGTACCCATACCAACCTTGGTTCGGACCATCTTTGCAATCCTACATTTAAATGCTCGACCCTTGGAGATAACGGTTATGGTGCAGGTGGTAACTACTCCTGCCAGGGTTATTGTGATGGCTCCGGAAATTGCGATTATGCAGGGAATTGCACAAATTGTGATAATTATGATGGTTGGCGTAACTATGGAGATTATGGCCCTGGTTGCTCAAATATGGATGACCCAACTGCAGAATACTGGGATTATTTTTGTTCTGACGGTGTTTGCACATATTCAGTTACTTCAATAAAAGACTGTGATGATCCTTATGATGGATGGTATGGCGGAGGAAATATAGAAGGCTGTGGTAGCGATCCTTCTTCTCAAGAAAGAGATTATTATGTAAATTCTGCAGGCAGTTGTACTTACACAACAGAATATTGCTCAACTAAAAATTGCGATTGGTCTGATATTTGCAGTTATACCTGTAACGGCTCTGAGATTAGAGCTTATAAGGATTATTATGTAATTCCAAATACTAGCACCTGTACTTATGTATGGGGTCCAATTGTGGAAGATTGCGCATTAAAGAATACTTATGAATCTGATGGTTGCTGGGATTATACAACCGGAGGATACATATATGATTATATTACCTGTTCTGACGGTTCTTGTACTTATAATACCTACTATGATAGTTGCAGTGGGTACAATCTAACTGAATACTGTGCAAGTGGGAGCAGTTATATTACTGGAATAAAAGATTGCAGGGACTATGATGTTGCAGCGTTTGATAGCGATGGGGATGATTCTTCAATAAATGGATACTGCAAGCCTGGGAAAGAAGGGTATTGCTCCGACTCAAATCCTGATTATTGCACTAACAAGTCTGCTGGAAGTCTAATTTCAGATTATTGCTCTGGTGCTGGAAAAGTTGGCGCTATTTACAAAGAGGCGATTGTACTTGATGTAAATGGGAATGGGGTGTATGAATCTTGCACTTACAAGGATTATGATCCAGATACAAATTCCAACACTTGTGGGACATGTGCTTTAAACTGGCAATGGGGTTGCTCTAGCGGAGATTGTGCTTCCTCTCCAAATACTTGCTGCGGAGACGATGCTAACGAATATGCTATAACCTGCTCCTGCAATTTAAGTGCCTGCTTCTGCTCGGGCGATACTAAAGCCTGTTGCGCCCATAGCGATGATTGTGTTTGGAATAATGCTTGTTATTTAAACGGAACCTCAAGCGATATAGACGGAGATGGAGTAAAGGAGTACTGTAACTCTGGAAAGTGGTATGCCTATCCTGCTATTAAGTTTGTTGAGGTAGATTATGATGAAATAGATAGGGATAAGGAAACTTCAGGGACAACAGATAAAGTTAGGGTATCGGTGGAGGTTTATGATCAGAATAATTGGGATATGGAGGGAGTTTATATAACAATCTATGAACCGGACGGGACAACAATTGCAAAGGATCAAAATGGAAATCCTGTAAACTCGGTCCAGATGACATGCTCTTACTTAGACGCAAATAACTGGAGTTGCTATCATGATTATAACCCTAAGGATGATGCGGAGCTAGGCTATTATGATGTTGTGATTGTGGCTAAGGATAAAGAAGGATTAACCGATTCCGTAACCAAGGACGACCTTTTTAAGGTTAACGACCTTTCCATAACCTTTTCGATTCCAACAAAAAAGACGAATCATGTTAAAATAGAGGGAAAGGTAAAAAAGATTTCTGGAAATTCTTCTTTGTCTAATGCTAAAGTTCATTGCTCCTTAAATGGAAACAACTTTTCTTCCCAATTTGATTATGGTGAGAACTCAAATACCTATCAGGAAACAACCACAGACACTAACGGAGATTTTGTAATAGAGTTTAAAGGCTCTTTAGAACCCCGGCTAAGCACTAAAAGGGAGATATTCTGCATGGCCAAAAGCTCAGGTCCTCCTTATTTGGATGGAGGGATAGGAGCAGGGTTGCCTAAAATAAAGGCAGAAATAATAAAAGCAAACGCAACAATTCCCTGCTATTACTGGCTTTCTAACATAACTTCTGATTATGATGAGACGAGATGGGAAAATGCAAGCTTTGCCTTAGGTCCTAAGGACGGAAGGTATGCAAAGGGAAACTTTAGCATTACCTTTGAATTTGAAAGGGTTTTGCCAAGTGGCTGGATAGAGTTTTATGTTAATGGAAGCGCTCATGTCTATATTGGTGAAACATCTTCTCCTAGTGATGATGATTTTACTATTAACAATTTTACGATTAAAAATTTTTCTTCTAATGTAAAATACATCCAGCTAGTCCCTACCCCAGAAATAAAAATAGATGCAATCATAGCCCATTCTCTGACCCATGACCTTAGAGTTAACCAAACAGCAAGGGTTAATATAACTGTTAGGGCAGAGCCGGATTATGATTTAAAACATGCTGTTATTGGAGCTAACTTTTCGGGAAGCTCGGCAGAGGAAACTTTAGATACTCCGGAGTTCCAGTTAGATGTTTCAGAGCAGAAAACCCTATCCTTGGAAAAGGAGGCATATCTTTTCGGGCCTGGAATTTTAAATATAATACCGCATATTAGAGATACAAATGTTGATTCGGACAATGATAACTCTTACGGAGAATTTTGGGCCGATGCTTTAGATGTTTGTTTTCCAGGTGAAAGCTGCTATGATTCCTGGTACAAAATAATAAATTCTCCGCCCTACGGTATAAACCTTACCTGGTTCGGAAATAAGGACGGAAATAAAATCATAGATAGAAATAAGGATGCACCTCAAACCGCAGATATAATGTATTTCAACATAACCGCAAAGGATTTGGATGCTATTTACAGCGATTCAGAAAAGCTTTATATTACCTTAAGATTTAGGAGTGATGAAGGCAATACTTATGGAGGAAATACTGTAACAAATTGTGTTGATAAAGAAATGAACCTTACAAATAAATCTACAGGGACTTTTTTTGCAAGGTGCTGGTTCAATGCTCCGAACTCCATGTCGGATGGAGATTTGGGGTACTTTGATTTGGAGATAATTGTTAGGGATAATTCCAGCTTGAAGGTAATCTCCGATTTCGATACAAACAATGATTTGTTTAAGGTTGAGGATATAATAATAGGGGATTTTGAGATAATAAACAATACAACATTTGCCTATGCAGAAGGGGAAGCCAAGCTAATTTCCAATAACCAACCGTTGTTCAAAATCTCCGCTCAAAATTGTTCCTATAACGGTTCTATAGAGTCTTGCGGAATAAAACCTTTCTCTTCTGACGATTGCAACTTAAGTGGATATAATTTTTCTTGCTTTATTCTCGATTTAAAACTTCTGAATAAGACGACTTCCCTGAGATACATAATAACCAACGAATATAATGTCTCAGGATACTTTGATTATAATATTACGCTCAACGGAACCATAAATTCGATAAACATAACAGATAAGGATAAATGGGTGAATCCTTTGGACAATGTGTGGTATGTGATAAACTTTACAAACAATGGAAATTTAGGATGGCACGGAAGGCTATGGAACCAGACAAGGATAATGGTATTTTCCAGAGCTTCCCAAAATCCTACAAGAGAATTGCATGTATCGTTAAACTATTCTGACCCAACTTCCTGGGTAAATTTACCTAAGAACAAAACTGGAAATTTCTCTTACTTTTTAGGAAAAAGCCATTGGGTTTTAGGTTTGTATAATTATACAGCCGAACTTCATTACTTCTGGCCTTATTTTAACGGAAGTTTTTATAACCAGACGCCAAACAAACTTAATTTCTCAATTGCCGAAGGAGGATTTGTCTCATACCGGGTTGCCGCGATTGATTTGGTTGATTGGAAGGTTCCTAAGATAGTGATGAGGACAGAGCCTTTGGAAATTAAGGTTAAAGGTTATTTGGTTGGAGATATGGATTTCGATAAATGGGAAAAAATTCAGGCATTCGAGTTTTTAGCTTCAGATAACAATTCCTATGCAAAATTCAGGGTTACCAAGTACAATATAAACACAGAGGAAGAAGATGAAGAAATTCCTTGGGAAAATATGAGCTTTAACGGGCTAACCAACTACTGGGAGGCTTTGATAGATAGCTCCAGGCTTTCCTGCGATAATGAAAGCACCATTCATAGGGTTTATATGGTGATAAATTTTACCCGGTACGGGATTTATAAACCTTATGTAAAGCATAAATGGCGAGATATTTATAATCCTTACTTTTATCAGGAAGTAACTATAGATTGCGGAGAATTAATAAAGGAACTTTATTTGGTGAAGCCGGGGCAAGCGAATGTTCCTTTGGGAACAAAGAATAAAAGAGTATTCATAATTTTAATTCAAAACCCGGGAAATGAAAGCAAAGTAGTAAATGTAAGCATAGAAGTTGGGGGGTATGCAAAAAATTGGGTTTGGTTGGGAGATGTTGGTGAGAAAAATACCCAAATTACCTTAACCATACCTAGGATGCAAGGAGATTCTTACGGAGCAAACTCTACCTATGTGTGGATAGAGAATGCCGGAAGAGCAGGATATTATCCGGTAGAGATAATAATTAAAGACCTTTCTGGCAATATTTTGTTTAAAAAGAAGACCTACATTAATATAATTATGCATAAAATGGATGAAATTGATTTGTACGCCTATTTAGCCTTAACCTTATTCGGTGCTATCCTTCTAACAAAAAGGAAGCTATTTTAACTTCTCAAACTCTTTTGCAAAGGAATTTGCCTTATCTCTAAGTATTTCCAAGCTTTTTATGAAAAGCTCTTTTGGAGTATAGGCTGAGCAGCTTTCTATTTCCAGCACAAAATTTTTCTCGCTTTCATCACTCTTATATCCAACAATTCCTCCCTGCCACTTGGCATGCTCCTTACCCTTATTCACCCTTGCCACCATCCTTAAATCCAATTCTTGCTTTTCTGCCAGGACAACTACGGGTATGTTAGGATATAGAACTGAAATTTCCTTGTTATCAGAAACTATATCCTCAGCCTTTACTATGCAGGGTCCTTCCTTTTTTAGAGAGAAGGTTGCTCCGTCAAGCTTTTCTACCTTATTTACCGGATATTTTAAGGGAATCAATCCAAGCCTGTTTGCGAGCAGTTCATCCTGCAATGCGGAGTTATTTTCCCTTATCTCAACCTCTTCTATCGCCAGAACAGGAATTTCCGATATTATTATTCTTCTTATAGCATTTGCAAAGGAAGGCGTTGTATTTTTCAACTCAACCACAAATTTCTGGCTATTATCCTCAAGGACCTTAATATCCATTAAGAAGTTTTTATTTAAATTTTTAAATATTAAATTGCCAGAGAAATTCCGAAATATAAAATAATCGGTATTGCATACAGGAAGAGATAAGAGTAATTCCTTTCAGAAAGCCTTACATATTTGTACAGGAAGCAAAAATTGAAAAATATCAAAAACAAGATGAAGGCTAAATCTGTATTCGGAAAATTTTTTATGAGATATACAGATGGGCTTTCAGGAATAATTGGAGCCATCATTGTTTCTATTATTTTTAAAAATCCGAAGTAAGGTATGGCAATCGTCGACAAAATCATCGGAAAAATAACGAAATCTTTACTTTTGGTGTTGCTTTTTTCTAAGAATTTTTTGAATAAAAATCCCAATCCTAAAGAGACAATTGATAAGAAAATATAGAAAGACCAAATTCCTCCAAACAAAATTATTATTAATGGAGTAATGTACAGTCCAAGTACTGCCAAGCCTAACATTATTACTGCGGACAGCAAATAAATCAAAGTTCCCGAATATTTTTTGCTGCTCATAGTTTTATTTTTTATTTAAATTTTCAAATATCTTTCTTATGGATAAAAGGAAAATTAGAAGGCTTCAATTATATATATCATTTATGTTAGGATTGGGCATCTTCTTTCCAAAGTTTGTATATTATTCCTTTTTAAAGCCATTTGGATATCCAGTTGGTCAATCTGACATATATTGGAATTTTATGGGTTTCTGTTCTATGATATTATTTTTTGTTTCGTTATTTTATTTGGCTTATTGGACTTCTAAAACCAAAAATTGGAAAAAAGACAAAAGAATAGCACTTTCACTTGTGTCTTTAGTGCCTTTCTTGTTAATATTTACTCAGGCATATACTCATTTTATTAGTTTAGTAGCTGTAATCGCGATGATGCTTTTTGGACTTTTTATAAGTATTTTATCTTTATATATGCTATTTAAAGAGAAAAAGATATAAAAATCTTTTTCTCCGGTTTATTTCTTACCATTAATAGAATAGGTCTTTGATGACTCATTTTTGTGAAATCTTATTTAAATTTTTAAATATCGTTTATTTATGTTCAAGGCTGTTTTAGACGATATATCCCTGCTGAAGGAGAGTTTAATAGCAATTTCCGAGTTGATAGATGAGGCAACCTTCAAGTTAGAAAAGGGAGGGATATCATTGCTGGCTCCAGACAGAGCTGTTATAGCGGTAGCTGATTTTGTCATGTTTCCAACCGCATTTGAAAGCTATAAATGCGACAAAGAAACCTCCATAGGTTTAAACCTGCAGACCATGCTTAAGTTCCTAAAGAGGGCAAAAGCAACAGACAAGTTAATCCTTACTTTGGATGAGAATGAGGATCGCTTCGTTATGGTGCTTTCCGGAACTTCTACCAGGGAGTTTCACTTACCCATTATTTCCATCTCAGAGCAGGAACTGCCTGATTTAAGCAAATTTAAATTCGACACCAAGGTTGAGATTACACCTTCCTTACTTAGGGAGGGTTTGGATAACGCTGGCTTGATAAGCGATTCTGTTTTGATAAAGGTTGATAAAAACCAGGTAATTTTTAGAGCTGAAGGAGATTCAAGTTTATCTGAGGTAAAGGCTGAAGAGGGAAATCCGAATGTCTATTCAATATCAACTCCAGGACCTGTAGAGGCAAGATATTCCATAGATTATCTTTCAAAAATGCTTAAGGCCGGGAAGCTTACAGATAAGGTAAAACTGGAATTCAACAAGGATTATCCGCTGAGGTTAGAATTTTCCCTGAAGGATAAGATAAGACTAGCTTTTATCCTGGCGCCGAGGGTTGAGGAGTAAGGATAGATGGACCGGGTAGGAGGAATCTATCAGAGCAGAAGGTTATCTTTGGCTAAAGGATTTTTATCTTTTTCTCATTTTTGATGCTTGGATGATGGGCTAAATAGGCTATCAATAAATTTTCTAAATCGATTTCGAAACCTGTGCAGCTTAAATAGCCATTATTACTCTTTATATTTAAAAGATTTCCGAGATTTTTGTTTGGCATAACCTTGGCAATACTTATCCACTTATTTCTTTTCGACTTTGATTCCAATTCTATTCTATTCCCTACTTTTTTTACCCTGTATCCCAAACCGAATTTTTTTAAAATATCTTTTAAAAAGTTTGTAAGTTCTTCCATAAAATTATCGGCATCGGATGGATAGCTCATTATAACTCCAGCAATCCTTTTTTCTGGGTCGGAATATATTTTTAGGGGGATGCTTTCTTTTGAGATGAATTTCCCTGAAAAAGGAATGCACAATTCAAGGTATCCCAAATTCATAACACCGATCAATTTAATATTTTCCTTCATTTCCTCCTCATCGAGCTCAAGTAAAATTTTAAACTTATCCTTTATTCTCTCCATTTCCTTATTTTTCTTGTGGTTGAGGATATACAGAAAATTCAGGTCTTCCGGGTTTATATTCAACTTTCCTAACTTTTGGATGAGTTCCTTTTTATTTCTAAAAGGGAAGATAACTGCCTTACTAAATCCTTTCTCCTCCAGATTTTCTTCTATTTCCCTTTTAATTTCAAAATACAGCCCGGAAATTTCAGGAGATAACAGGTTTTCTAAGGAGTAAAGGTTCAGAATTTCCTTTCCGTTCCTCAAATCCTTTTCTTCCTCCCGAACCTCAACAATTTCAGCTATTTCCTTGCTTTTTCCTTTTATTTTTTCTTTTACCAATTTCAGCAACCTATCCATATTTCCCTTACTGAAAAAGGAATAATCCAAAAGTTCCAGGACAATGGTTGCTTTGCTATCTATAGCTTTACACGATTTTACGAAAGGGATTTCAATATCTTTTATCCCTTCGCCTTTTACATTCAATCTTAACTCGTACCTTTTTGCATAGCAGTCTCTAAGGCCTATCTTAAATTCATGTAGAAAATTTTCAAACTCCTTAACTATTTTAGGTAATGCTCTGTGGGCAGGAATTTTTTCTGTGCAATATTCCAAAAATATTCTATCGTAATGAACTTCCAAATTTTTAAGGGAATTTTTTTCCTTTATAATTTTCGGAACCAGAGTCTTTACAAATTTTTCCAATTTTTCCTTTTCGTATTCGCTTGGCGCCCTACTCAGCACAAAAACAAACTCCATGAAACTCTGCATAATAATTTCTAAAGCTTAGGTTAAATAATACAATAGCCGAATTTTTCTATTTATCTTTTTAAATTTTTTTCGTGCAATCCACAATAATGCAACCTTCCGATAATCAAAGCCCAATAAAAATAGAGGAGGGCAGGATAATCGAGTTTTTGAAGGAAAAAAGGAAGGAGATAGATAAAATCATAGAAAAGTACTTTCCGAGAAATGTAGAGGAGAGATATCTTGAATGGCTTTTAGGAAAGCCCAGGTATAAATATTGCAAGGAAGCATTTCAGGGTGCTTTAACCGATCCGGTATGGGATTTTTTGGATAGAGGAGGAAAAAGATGGAGACCAGTTTTATTTTTACTGGTGTATGAAGCTTTGGGAGGGAAGAAGGAGGATTTGGTGGAGGATTTGGTTATAATTCCGGAGCTCATCCATAATGGGACTATTATAATCGATGATATAGAAGACAAAGGAGAGTTGAGAAGAGGTAAGCCGTGCCTCCACAAAATTTTCGGAGAGGATATAGCGATAAATGCAGGAAACTTTCTGTATTTCTTTCCTTTGATTTCTGCGATGAAGAATAAAGGTAAAATAGAGGAGAAAAAGCTGAACGCTATTTATGAAACCTTTATCCAGGAGATGATAAATTTGAGCGTAGGGCAGGGAACTGATATTTACTGGCATAAGGGAAAGGCAAGTGAAATTAGCGAGGAAGAGTACTTGCAGATGTGCGCTTACAAAACGGGTTGTTTGTCAAGGATGAGCGCTAAGATAGCTGCGATTCTTGCTAATGCAGATAAAGAAACTGTAGAGAAGGTTGGGAAAGTTGCGGAGGCAATAGGTGTAGCCTTCCAAATTCAGGACGATATTTTGGATATAGCCTTAAAAGGGAAGGAAAGGGAAGCTTTCGGAAAGGCATTCGGAAACGATATAAAGGAGGGGAAGAGAACTTTAATGGTTATCCATACCCTGAAAAAGGCAACTGAAGAAGACAGAAAAAGATTGTTAGAGATTTTGGATAAGGAGGAAAATACCGAAGAAGAAATCATAGAGGCGATATCCATTTTGGAGAGGTATGGTTCTTTAGACTATGCAAGGAAAAGGGCAAGGGAGATTGTGGCTAAGGCTTGGAAGGAGGCAGAACCTTTGTTAAAAGAGGGAAATGCTAAAGAGCTCTTGAAAGAATTTGTTTATTATCTGATTGAGAGGAAGGTATGAAATTTAAAGTTTTTCTCTTAAGTGAATTATGGAGGAGAAAAGAGAAGAAGAGCCAATTTATGAAAAATTGGCGCCGGGAGAAGTTTTGATAATCTCAAAAAAAGAAGGTTGTGTAATCTATGCCGTAAATGAAGGAGGAAAAATCGTATTAGGAAAAGCATGCTTATCTAAAAAGGAATGATATGGTGAAGATGTACTTATTGGATACCGGCTTCGTTACGCTTTGCCTTACTAATAATTTACCGGAGAAATGGATACATCCATGGGAAGAAATTCAAGAAGGAATTAAAACCGGTTGCGTTATAGAGCCAATTATTGCCGAATCCTATTATCAATTGCTAATGAAGTATGGACTTGACAGAGAAAAGGCAAACGAATCTATTTTGAGATTTAAAGCAGTGAAAGGGCACAAGGATAATGAGCATAGATAACAATACAGCCATTTTGGCAGGATACTACCGGATAAGATTTAAAAAATTTAGTTTGTCCTTAGTAGATTGTTTTTTATTGGCTACGGGATATAAAAATAGAAATGATGCAAAAATTTACACAACCGATGAAAAACTGAAGATTGCCTCAAAAGATATTTTCGTACCTTGCGATTATCTTCCGATTAGATAAATTGCAAATTTATTACCTAGCCTTCAAAAAATTTAATGGAAAGAGAAGAGGCAAGCATTATTTTGGAATCAGGGAAATGCTGGTGGGGAAAGTGCTACTTCTGCGGTTGGGGAAGAAAGGAGGTAAAAAAGGATTTGAAGCATTTAAAGAAAAAGCTCCTGAATTTCTTGGAGAAAAATAAGGGAATAAAAAGGCTGAAAATTTTTTCCTCTGGAAGTTTTTTGGATAAGGAGCAGTTCGATAGAGAATTTTTGGAGTGGGTCGGAAAGGTGGTGGGGAAATATAAAATAGAGGAGTTGGTTATAGAGTCTAGACCCGAATTTATAAAAAAAGAAAATTTGGACCCTTTGCTCGGCAGAAAGTTTACATTGATAGTTGCTATTGGATTGGAAGCTGGAGATGATAAGATTTTAAAGATGATAAACAAAGGGTTTAGAGTAAGGGATTATGTTAAGGCGTGCAAACTATTGCATTCCTTAAAATGTAAGGTTAGAACCTATTTGCTGGTAAATTGCTGCAAAGAACTTTTTGAAAACAGGAAGCTTCAAAAAAAGGTTTTAAAGCAGAGCTTTGAGTTGGTAGAAAAATACAGTGATGAGGTTGTTATCATCAATACCTACCCTCATTACAATTCAGAATTATGGAAGGATTACATATCCCTAAAATGGAAACCCTTGGATGAAAAGCAGTTTTATGGTTTGGTAAAGCCCTACCTAAGAAAAAAAGGTATAAAAGTTGAGATAGATTTTAATAATTTCAATTACATCCCGAGATTTCCGGGTTGGGCAAGGAAAAGGCTAAAGGGAGTAGGAAGGGAATTTTTGGTCCATCCTTATTATGAGGTTTGGCAGGATTTTTTTGTTAGATTTTACAAACCTCCAAAGGGCAAATTCCCCCTTTTTCTACCTTGTTCTTACAAAAAGCCCTATCCGAAATCAAAAACCTGGAGGGCTATTTTGCAAGCTTTGAAGGAGATAGAAGCTTTAAATAAGTTGCATTTAATTGCTATTTCCTCTCCTGGAGTTATTCCGAGAGAGTTTGTAAATTACTATCCTTTCAATTCCTATGATTGGGAGGAATGGAGGGAAACAGAGGAGATAAAAAAATTGTATGTAAAAGTTACCTACCGGAGAATCAAAAATTATTTGAAGGCGCACGCAAAAAATTATAGAAAACCTTTTTTCGCATATTTTAGACCGGAATCCGAGAGTTTAACAGCCCTGAAAAAGGCGTGCCAGGATTTAAATCTAAGGCTAATCTCAATTGTGAAGAAAAAGGATTACGAGCTTGTGAAGGATTGTAAGCCTGCGTTAGCCTCCAAATATTTGATAGAAAAATTGAAAGAAAAACTTTCGGAGAAAATTTAAATTTTAAACTTTAATCGTATAATCTGATTATGCCTTTTGGTATTTTGAAAAATGATAAGATATATTTTAATTGGGAAAATAAAATTATAGTCATTAATGATGATTTTTTAAAAACAGAACTTATACAAAAAAATTCTGTAGATTTAATTGTTACCTCACCACCGTATAATGTAGATATTCATTATAACTCCTTTGAAGACGATATACCATACGAAAAATATCTTGAATTTACCAAGAAATGGCTTTCAAAGGCTTTAGAGTTAGTAAAACCTGATGGTAGGTTGTGCCTGAACATACCACTTGACAAAAGTAAGGGAAGAACAGAAGCTGGATTTCAAAGTGTATATGCAGATATAGTAGAAATTGCTAAGAAAGTAGGATGGAAATATTTTTCTACAATTATATGGAATGAGGGAAATATTTCAAGGAGAACTGCTTGGGGATCTTGGCTAAGTGCAAAGGCGCCTTATGTGATAGCACCAGTGGAGGTGATCATTATCTTTTATAAAAAAAGGTGGTCTAAATTAAGGGGCGGAATCTCAGATATCACAAAGGAGGAATTTATGGAATGGACGCAAGGTGTCTGGAATTTTCCCGGAGAAAGTAGAAAAAGGGTAAGACATCCTGCCCCATTTCCAATTGAATTACCAAAAAGATGTATAAAACTTTTTAGTTTTGTTGGAGATACAATATTAGACCCGTTTTTAGGAAGTGGAACAACGCTTATAGCATGTGCTTTATTAAATCGTAGAGGTATTGGAGTGGAAATAGATGAGAAATATTGCAAGTTGGCAAAAATGCGTATAACTAAAGAAGGTAAATTGTTCCAGAAAAGGCTATTTGAGGTAAGAGAAGATGAGAAGAGGATTTAAATGTAAGGAAGAGGTTTTAAACTTATTGAAGAGAGGATATGATACAATAGCGAAGGAGAAATATAACGGAGATTACCTAAGGGCTGTTCAGGAGTTTGATTCTATTGCAGAAAGAAGATTGAGGAATTTACTTAACAGATTTTACAAAGAGCAAAGAGGCAAAGATCAAGCATGGAAAACATGCAAAGGTTCTTTGTATGAGTATGCTGTCTTTAAATCTATTCAAGAGGTGATAGCAAAAAATGGGCTTGGTAATAAACTTTTGGTATTAATGGGTGATATTGCATTAATTCAACATAGAGACCAGATTGTAATTCGTAATTGGAGTGATATTTTCCCTGATGTTGATATGGTTATTGTTGAGAAGGGAACTAATTTGGTAAAAGCTATTGTCTCATGCAAAACTAGCCTAAGGGAAAGATTGACAGAAACTGCCTTTTGGAAACGAGAATTAGAGAAAACCAAAAATACTCAATATATTAAACTGATTTTTATCACTATTGACAAGGATAATGAACTACAAATAGAGACTAACAGATATATTTTACTTCATGTAATTGATTGCACTTTTGTAACAGATCCAAATAGGTATGAAAAGCTTATAGAAGCTTATCGTAAAAAATATGGGAATAGAGAAGATTTTAATCAACTTCTTTCAAGAGTGAAATCCATAAGGGAAATCGGAGAGTTTCTAAAGAGTTTATGCTAAAAAATTTATGGAAATCTATACCTTAGGAACATCTACAAGAGCCTTAGAAGAATTCCTTGAAATTTTAAAGCATTTTAAAATAGAAGTAGTTATTGATGTGAGGCACTTTCCCACCTCTAAAAGATATCCATGGTTTTCAAAGGAAAATTTGGAAAAGGTCCTGCCTAAAGAAGGAATAGACTATATCTGGTTGGAGGAGCTCGGAGGGTATAGGAAAGAGGGCTATCTGGCATATACCAAAACAGAAGAATATAAAAAGGGTTTGGAGAAGGTAATTGAGCTGGGAAAAGAGAAAAGGATTTGCCTGATTTGTGCTGAAAGGTTATGGTTTAGGTGTCATCGAAGGTTTATAGCTGATGATTTGGTGCTAAAGGGAATAAAGGTTATCCATATCTATGATAAAGATAAAACAGAGGAGCATAGATATAAATATTTGGCAGATCGAGTGGTATGGTGCGATAAAAAGGCTAAAAAGCTAGGCCAATCAATTTAAAATTTTCTCCCAACTAATATTATAACTATACTATGTGAGGTGATGAAACATGGCAAACGGAATGTCTGGTGCTGGCGGGTTAGGAGTTCAACCAATCCTAATCCTACCGGAAGGGGCGATAAGGCAAACTGGTAGAGAAGCTCAGAAAGCCAATATAAACGCTGCAATAGCAATCTCCGATGCAGTAAAGACAACCTTAGGACCTAGAGGAATGGACAAAATGCTGGTAGATTCAGTAGGGGATATAACAATAACCAACGACGGGGCTACAATACTAAAAGAGATGGAAATTCAGCACCCGGCAGCAAAAATGATGGTAGAAATAGCGAAGTCCCAGGAAGAGGAAGTAGGAGACGGTACAACTACAGCTGTAGTCTATGCGGGAGAGATGTTAAGGAGGGCAAGCGATTTGATGGACCAAGGGATTCATCCAACAACAATCATTAAAGGATTCAGGCTTGCAAAGGATAAGGCAATAGAGCTTTTAAACAACCTCTCAGAAAAGGTAACGATTGATGATGAGGAGATATTGATAAAAATAGCGGAGACATCAATGACAGGAAAGGGAATAGAGGCTGCAAAGTCAAAACTTGCAAAGGTTGTGGTTGACGCAATAAAATCTGTAGCCAAAGAAGAAAACGGAAAGATAATAATAGATACAGACGACATAAAAATAGAGAAGAAGGAGGGAGAAAAGATAGAGGATACAGAGCTGGTAAAGGGAATCGTTATAGATAAGGAGGTTATGCACGGTGCTATGCCGAAAATTGTTAAAAATGCAAAGATAGCTCTGATAGAAAGTTCCTTAGAGGTTCATAAAACGGAGACGGATGCAAAAATCCAGATAACCTCTCCTGATCAATTACAAGCCTTTATTGATCAGGAGGCAAAGATGCTTAAAGAAATGGTTGAGTATATAAAGAAGGCTGGTGCAAATGTTGTATTCTGCCAGAAGGGAATTGATGATTTAGCGGCTCATTATTTAGCAAAGGCAGGAATAATGGCTGTAAGAAGGGTAAAGAAGAGCGATATGGAAAAATTAGCAAAGGCAACTGGAGCAAACATAATAAGCGAGGTAAAGGAAATTTCTGAGCAGGATTTGGGAGAGGCAGGGCTTGTTGAAGAAAGGAAAGTCGGAGGAGAAAAAATGATTTTTGTTAAAGAGTGCAAGAATCCAAAGTCTGTTACCATTTTGGTTAGAGGAGGAACAGAGCATGTGGTTGATGAGGCAAAAAGGGGTATAGAGGATGGAGTTTTGGGAATAGCGAGCGCTTTGGAATACGGAGGAGTGGTTTACGGAGGAGGATCAATAGAGGTTGAGTTAGCAAGGGGAATAAGGGAATACTCGGAAAAAGTCGGAGGAAAGGAGCAGCTAGCCATAAATGCATTTGCCGATGCTTTAGAAACAATTCCAAGAATTCTGGCAGAAAGTGCTGGAAAGGATGCTATAGAGATGCTTGTAAACATGAAAAGCGAGCACGAAAAGGGAAAGAAGTGGATAGGGGTCAATGTTTTCAAAGGAGAGCTTCAGGATATGAAGGAATTGGGTGTGGTTGAACCAACAAAGGTAAAATTGCAGGCAATATCCTCTGCAACAGAAGTGGCGGAGATGATTTTGAGAATAGATGATACAATTATAGCCGGAAAATTGGAAAAATCTGGAGGAAAGGGAGAAGGCCCTTCCGGAGGGTATGAAGGAGGAGAATATTAGTTGAATTTTTGTTTTTTTGTTTTTAAATTTAAAGTTTTCTTCAATATTATTTAATGGTAGAAAAAATGAAGGCATATAAGGAAATTTCTGGGAAAGATAGAGTTGAGTATAAGATAGTACTCCCAAGCTATGAAGGAAGTTGGGTAATAAAGAGAGGAGCTGAGGGAGAGTTGGAGCTATCTCCTTTGGAAGAGAACCCCGAGATGGTTGAGTATTTATCTTCTTATCTCTCGCCCTCAAATCTTATTACGTTCAATTATGTAAATAAGGATATCGAAGGAATTATTAATATCGAGAGGAAGGGTTTATCAGCAAGATTTCTAGATCTGAGGAAAAGGTCGGAATTGAAAAACATCGAAGAAATAGAGAAAAGACTCGGAGTGAGGATTGTTTTGCCAAGAATGGAAGAGCGGGAGTTAAAAAAGAGGAGCAATCCAGCTATCCAATACGGAATTCCTGTTTTATAACTTTTTTGAATTTTTCTTTTTATGCGTTCTCCAACAGTAGCGGGAATTTTTTATCCGGCTGAGAAAGGGGAATTGCAAAGCTTGTTAGATTTACTATTTTCTCAGGCAAAGCCGAGCTATATAGAAAATGCGAAGGGAATAATAGTTCCCCATGCAGGTTATATTTACTCCGGGCATGTTGCAGCCTCTGGCTACAAATCCTTTACTCCCAAAACCGAAAAATTTGTTATTTTAGGGGTAGATCATAGGAACCATGGGATAATAGCAACCTCTAACCAGGATTGGCAAACGCCATTAGGCATTGCAAAGATAGATAAGCCCTTTGTAGAAGAAATAACTAAGGAGCATGCGGTTGAAATAGCCGAAGAAGTAATAAAGGCAGAGCATTCTATAGAGGTTCAGCTCCCTTTCCTCCAATACCTTTTTAACAACAAATTTGTTTTTACTCCGATTCAATTACCTTCTCTTTCCTTCAACATTTTGGAGGAGCTTGCAGAGATATTAGCCAGGAGGGATAGATTTTACATAGCGAGCAGCGATTTTACCCATTACGGATTCGCCTATAATTATGTGCCTGAGGGTTCTTGGGATAATCCGTTAGAATTTGTTAAAGAACTTGATGGAAGGATTATTAATTTAATCCTTGAGCTCAACCCTAAAAAGTTCTATGATTCGGTTTTGGAAAATGGATATACGGTTTGCGGTCATATAACAATAACCCTGCTTTTGCTAATTTTAAAAAGGCTTGGTGCCAAGAAGGGAAAGCTAATCTCTTATGATACCTCTTTCTCCACCTCTAAGGATTTGAGTGCGATAGTAGGTTATGCCTCAATAGTTTTCTTCTGATTAAAAACAAAAGGAAATTAACGCTTGACTTTAGACATAAAGTTTACTAATATTTTTGCAAAATAATTTCCTTATTTATTACAACTTTTCTCTCGCCTTTTACCAGAGAGCCCAAATCTAGGCAAATTTCTTTTTCCTTTTCAATTTTGCTAGTTACTTTTTCTTTATTTTCTTCTTTTACTCCCACTACCAGGCCGATTCCCATATTAAATACACTATACATCTCCCTTTCTGGTACATTTAATTTTTCTTGTATTAATTCAAAAATAGGATCGACCTCTGAAATTTTCAGTCTCGCATATAAATTTGGCGGTAGCACTCTTAATAAATTTTTAAAGCCACCTCCGGTTATATGTGCAAAAAATTCTACATCATCTCTAAGTTTTGTCATTAGAGGAGAATAAATTTTTGTAGGAGTTGTTAATTCTTCTCCGAGAGTTTTATCAGAGCCCGGGACTTCATCATCCAAATCCATTATTCCATCTTCATATAATTTTCTTGCTAAGGTTAATCCGTTAGAATGAATTCCCGAGCTTTTTATTCCCAGAATATTTAAACCAGGTTCTAAATTGTTTCTTTTTTTAATGTATGTCCTATGTTTGTCTTCATCTTCCATTCCGAACACAAAACCAATCCAATCAAAGGTATCTTCTTTTATTTGATCAGGCAAACTGGCAAATTCTCCTCCGGCTGGAATAACTTTAGCCAGCTCACAAGCTCTTTTCAGACTTTTCCCGAGTTCTTTGCTAAGTTCTGGATCCGGTTTATTTGTTGAGAGACAATTCACAAAATATAAAGGAGGTATAAATTCGCATGCTAAGTCGTTAACATTCATCGCAACCAAATCATAACCAATGTTAGAGAAATCTCCCATAGCTTGATAACATAAAATTTTGCTACCTATACCATCCGAACTGAAACCCAAAGCTTTTCCATATTTATAATCATACTTGGCAAATATTCCATTTAAGTCTGTTTTCAGTTCGGATACCAAACTTTTAATAGCTTTTCCTTCTAATTCAATATTTACACCGCTTTCTGCGTATTTATCCATAAAAATTATTTTTTGCTGTTATAAATTTTTATGCAGGTCCTTCTGAAGAATTGCGGTTTTATTATAACCCAGAATAGGGATAGAACGATCCTTAAGGATTTCGATATTTTGATAGAGGAAGGAAGGATAAAGGAAATAAAGAAAGGGATTTCAGTTTCAACCAAAGATTGCGAAATTTTAGATTGCAGAAATAAAATAGTCTTGCCAGCCTTTTTAAATCTACATACCCATTCTCCGATGACCCTGCTGAGGGGTTATAAGGATGATTTGGAGCTTCATCCATGGTTACAGGAAATCTGGAAGGTTGAAGCTAAACTAAAGGACAAACATTTTTACATAGGAGCGAAGTTTGCATGTTTGGAGATGATAAAAAGCGGAATCTCCTGCTTTTTAGACATGTATTTTGGGATGGGCAGCATTTTTAAAGCTGTTGCGGAGGCGGGAATAAGGGGATTTTTGGGAGAGGCTTTGATGGATTTTAAAGAGGAAGGAAGAACTGAAGAAGAAATCAAAAAGGCGGAAAAGTTTGCGGACTTTTGTATAAAGGCTGGAAACCCTTTAATAAAACCTGTAATAGCTCCCCATTCCATCTATACCTGCTCGCCTTCCCTTCTTCTTAGGGCAAAGGAGATTGCTAGGGAAAAAGGATTGCTTTTCACCCTTCACCTTTCAGAAACAAGGAAGGAGGTGTTTGATTGCTATAAGGAATATAAGAAGAAGCCTGTCAATTATTTAAAGGATTTGAACTTGCTAGATGAGAAGTTTATAGCCTTTCACTGCGTTTGGATAACCAGAGAGGAAATTTCAATTCTTGCAAAATCCGATGCAAAGGCTGTGCATTGCCCTATTTCAAATATGAAGCTAGCTACAGGAGGAGTTTTTCCTTTCAGGGAGATGAAGGAGAGCAATATTTTAATAGGGTTGGGGACTGATGGAGCCTGCTCTAATAATTCTTTAAACATTTTGGAGGAGATGAAAGTGGCCTGCTTACTCCAAAAATGGTTCAGATGGAATGCTTCGGAAATCTCCAGCCAGGAAGCTTTGGATTTAGTTACCATAAACGGAGCTAAAATATTGGGGATTAATTCCGGAAGCATAGAGGAGGGAAAGGATGCTGATTTGGTTTTTCTAAATAAAGAGCATTTCTCCCTTCTCCCCTCCCAAAATTTGATTTCAAACTTGGTTTTTTCCTGCTCAAGAGAGGCAATTTCCGATTTAATGGTTAGGGGAAGGTTTGTTATGAGGGATAGAAAGGTTTTAAGCATGGATGAAGAAAAAACAAAGGAGGAATTCAAAAAGGCTTTAGAGGAATTGATAGCATGAGGGTTATTGCCTTAATTTCAGGGGGAAAGGATTCCTGGTATGCTTATTATTTAATGCTCCTTTCCGGATTTGAAATTTCCTGCGCCGTTACCTTTCTTCCAAAAAACAAAGAAAGTTTTATGTTCCATCATCCTTTGGCGGAGAAGGTTTTCCTTCAGGCAAGGTATGCAAATTTGAAGCATTATAGGTTTGAGGTTTCGGGGAAGAAGGAAAAGGAGGTGGTTGAGATGAAGGAAAACCTAAGGAAGGTTGTTGAAAAGGAGAATGCAAAAGGTTTAATTTGCGGAGCAATAAGGAGCGAGTATCAAAGGCAGAGAATAGATTTCATTTGCGAGGAGCTTAATTTAATTTCCTATTTTCCGTTGTGGAATAAGGAAGAAGAAAGGCTAACAAGGGAAATGGTGGAAGATGCCGGATTTGAATTTTTGATTGCCGAAACATGCGCCGAAGGAATAGAGCGATGGAAGGGGAAGGTAATAACAAAAGAAAACCTTGAAGACTTTCTTTCGGATTTGAAAAGGGCGAGATGCAATTTGAGCGGGGAAGGAGGAGAGTACGAGACATTTTTGATAAAAGCACCTTTTTTCAGTAATGTACTACTTCCCGACAATAACAACCCTGCAGAAAAAATCTTTATAAATAGAAAAATCATATAAAAATAATGGATTCAAGATACTTTTTAGTGGTTTTATTGTTCTTAGCTATTGTCTCTCCAACCCTTAGCTATCAAATCTCAGCTTCTACATCCAAAATAGTCTATACCAAAACCGAAAATTTAAGTGTCTACGGTACCTTAGAAATAGCAAATGAGAGTATAGATATTAGCATTTATTCCTTTGATGGCACTCTTTTGAATTCTTCTTCTACGGTTACTTCTCCTTCAGGCGAATTTTCCTTTGAACACCCTTTAGCCTCCTATTCCGAAGGAAATTACTATGTTCTATTGAGGAGCGGTTCCGACAGCTTAAGGTTGGACTTTAGGGTTGTTGGAGAAAGGGCTTTCGTGCTTCCCTTCTTTATAAAAAGTTCGTCCGAGATATACAAGATTACCCTAAATGAGAGTTTGCCTTCTGAGGGAAATTTATCTGATTTGCTTGCTTTGAATAATACGGGAATAAACTTTGCAAGCAAGGAAATAAACGGAAAAGAATACTATTTCGTTACTTTGGATCAGGAGCATCCAGGTTTTTTCGATACCCTTTATGTAGATGACGATAAAAATTTTTCCTTATACGATGATGCAGAGGATGGTTCTTCAGAGTTAGAGCAGCAATACCTAAAGCCAGGAGATACCGTTAAATTAAACAATACAAAATATCAAATTTTGGAAATCGGAAATAGAGGGAAAACTTTGCTTTTAGCCAGGACAATTGAAAAATCTACCTTTAGCCCTAAGGAGAATATAACTTTGCTTGTTGTGCTTGTTTCAGAAGATGAGAATAGAACTTTATTGGGAAATAGACAGGTTTCATTGCAAATTTACAAATCAACCAACCTTGTTTTGAATCAAACCGAGCTGACAAATTCCGATGGATACGCTATATTTTCCTTTAGTGCTCCGAGTGAAACCGGAGAATACAGCATTAAAATAAACGGAGGTATGGATTACATGATATTTACGGTTGAATCCTTTAAATTTTCCGGGTATGTATCAAATCCTTCCGGCACACCAATGCACGACTTCGCACCGAAAACAAAGGTAAGAATCAATGCCGTTGCAAAGGACTTTAATGACAACTCCCTTGTACTTAAAGAATGCTATGCTGTAGTTACGAAACCTGATGGAACAAAGGTAAGGATAAACCTTACCAAAGACCAATCCGGAATTTATTACGGTATTTTTGAAGAGACAGAAAAGGAAGGGGTTTATGGAGTAAAGCTGGTCGGAAGTTATAATGGGCAAAAGCAGGAATTCCTAACAGGATTTGAAATAGTCACAAGCACCCTTCAGGTTGTTGCCTTTAACCCGGAGTTTATGGATAGGGCGGGAAAGGAAGGTCCTGGATTTGAAGTAAATTCCTTTGCCCCAAATTCTAATGTAACCATAATGGTTATGCTGTTCGGACCCGGAGGATTTGAAGGCCCTTTTGGACCAAATGTAATTCCTATAGATAATCTTTCAACTCCTCGGGATGAATGTTCTGAGAAGCTTTCTTTGATAGAGCTTAAGGACAGATACGGAAATTCCTACCTTTCAACAGTTGATTACGAATTCATGAATGTTAGCAATACAATGAATTTCTTTAATGTTTCGGAAGAGGAGAAGAGTTCTACTCCGAAACAAATGTTTACCCAATGTACCCTTATAATAAGGAACCTTTCGAAGGTTGGAGTGTACAGGGTAAAGATAAGGCATGAGGGATTGAAAAAGGTTGCGGGAGATAACTTCGGAATTCAAAATATTTTGGCTTCTGGTCATCCTGTCGGAGATAGCGGAGAGGAATATTGGTTTAATGCTCCAAACACATCGATTAGCATAAAGTTGGAAATAACGGATTTGAAAACTAGGGAACTGTTGCCTGTATCCAGCATCCTTGAGGCAAAGGTCATCGGAATACAGAAGGAATTTCCTGAATTCAAGGATATGTTTGAAGATGTAGATTACAGAAATAGGGTCAACGACAGTTTTGATAACACAACAGGAATACTAAAATTCTTTGCACCCAGCGAAGAGGGCTTTTATACCCTAAAATTCAGGTTCAAGGCGAATTATTATGGTAATATTGAGGAAGGCACGGGAAAAGCCCATTTCATGCTTAAGAAATACTTTATTTGGGCGGAGCCTCATCCTGAGAGCGGAAAATGGTACTTTAGTTCCAAGGAGAACATAACCCTTAAGGTTCACATTATAGATGCCGATTTAGCTTCAAGCTATGGCTCCGAATCCTGTTCCGGTTGTGTAGGCTTGGTTGCTACTGTAGAGCATTTGAGAAACGACCAGCTGATGAAGGAAATAGACATTCAAGATCAGAATCAAACTTTAATTATTCCGGGTGCGGTTGTTAGTTCTACCTCAGGAGCAACTATTAAGATTGTACCTACCAAGGAGCTTCCTCCAGGCTGGTACGGAGTTGATATAAAGGTTGAAAACCCCGACAACCCTTCCGAAAAATACTTCGGTTGGGGATGGTTCGAGATTAGGAATTTCTTCATAGATGCAATCCCAGCCACCTATAAAGATGGAAATCTAACCGCAAGTTGGGAATTTTATCAATTCCCAGTTGGAGAGCCAGTGATGCTCGCAATTATAGGAAGTATGCCTCCTTCCTGGAACCCAATTGATT